>JBDHYS010000239.1:0-3527 GCA_039811505.1 Paludibacteraceae bacterium
GAATATAAATTTGAAACGCCCTATTTAAAATCGGTAAGTTTGGGATATTCTTTCCTGCAACTTGATAAAAAAGCAGATAATTTCGATTCTAAATACGCTCTCGATTATTTGAAAAATAAAGTAATCGTTCAGACAGATTTTCAATTGTGCAAACATCTGTTTTTACAAAATAATATCGGTTTTTTTGACAGAAACGGCACTTATTTAAACGTTGAAACCCAAAATCTTCAATCTTATTCCCCTTATTGGTTGGTCGATGCAAAAATCACTTGGAGAAAAGAAAACTTTAAAATTTATGCCGATTTGCAAAATATCTTAAACCAATCGTATGTCGATTTTGGAGGGATTTCACTTCCCGGAATAAATTTAAATTTTGGACTCCAAATCAGCTTAAAAGAATAATTTAGAATCAAAATAAATTAAAATCTATCTGAAAAAATATAACAATCTGAAAATGTGATTTTTACAATTAATAGAGTTGATTTTATCAGTCGTATTATTTTTGTAAATATTTGATAATGTTTTATTTAGACAAACAATTTGTATTTTTGCACTCAATAATTCATAAAATTATAAATAAAATATTTATCACTATGAAAAAGAGCATCAAAGGAACTCAAACAGAACAAAATTTATTAAAATCATTTGCAGGTGAAAGTCAAGCGAGCAACCGTTACAATATGTACGCTGCGATAGCAAAAAAAGAAGGATTTGAACAAATTGCGGCTATTTTTGAAGAAACTTCTTCACAAGAATATATGCACGCAAAGAAGTTTTTCCGCTATTTAGAAGGTGGAATGGTGGAAATCACTGCCATGTATCCTGCAGGAGTTGAAGGCACAACCGAAGAGAACTTACGTGCTGCAGCAGCGGGCGAAAACGAAGAATGGACAGACCTTTATCCTCATTTTGCAGAAATTGCAGAAGCAGAAGGATTTTCAAACATTGCTGCCACTTGGCGAAAAATAGCAGCTGCTGAAAAAGGACACGAAGAACGTTATTTGAAATTATTGGAAAGGGTGGAAAAAGGAGAAGTTTTCAAACGGGAGGAAGAAACAAATTGGCAATGCCGCGTTTGTGGACATATCCATCATGGAAAAGAAGCTCCAAAAGCTTGTCCGACTTGTGCTCACGCTCAAGCATATTTTGAAGAGATGAAAACAAACTATTAAAACTCAACAAAAAAATAAAGGTTTCAGCACACAACTGAAACCTTTGTTTTTTATCTACTCCAAATAGAGATAATCGTAATGAATAATGGGTTTTTGATTTTTCTTTCCAATGATTTGTTGTGCTTTTTCACTTCCGCATTGCACTTTTCCTACTCCTAAATATTTCCCCTCTTTTGTGAGGATTTTCACAATATCGTCTTTTTCAAAATTTCCCTCCACTTTCACAACTCCAATTGGCAAAAGACTTACAGCTTTCGATCCAAACAGTGCTTTGTGTGCATTTTCATCAATAAAAAGAGCACCTTTTGCAAAACCATCGCTATGTGCAAGCCATTTTTTCACTCCTGAACCTCTCCTTTTGACGATTTGAAGAAAGTGGAAATAGTATCTTGTTTCGGATTCATCAAATCTTTGATAATATTCTCTTTTGTTCCATTTGCAATGTAAACATCAATTCCTTCATCCGCAATTTTTCTGGCAATGGAAACTTTCGTGTGCATTCCTCCACGTCCAAATGTAGATTTTGAAACTTGAATAAAATTAGATAAATCTTCGTTTTCGTTTATTTCTTTGATAACTTTTGTATTCTCATCGTTCGGATTTCCGTTATAAATTCCATCTACATTGCTTAGAATAAACAATGCCTCCACACTCATTAACGAAGCAATAATTCCGGACAATTCGTCATTGTCTGTAAACATTAATTCCGTTACAGAAACCGCATCATTTTCATTCACAATCGGAATAACACCATTTTCGAGCATTACACGCATACAATTTCGTTGATTTAAATATTGTGATCGCCCTTCAAAATTTGTTTTAGTGGTTAAAACTTGCCCTACAAGAATTCCGTGTTCACGAAATAATTCCCAATAATGATTGATTAATTTTGCTTGTCCGATGGTTGAAAAGAGTTGTCGTTGCTCCACCACATCTAATTTTTTGGATGGCTTCAACACACTTCTACCAGATGCAACCGCACCTGAAGATATTAAAATCACATCGACACCGTTTTTGTAGAGAAACGATATTTGATCTACTATGGCTGAAATGCGTGTAATGTTTAGCGTTCCATCGGTTCGAGTGATAACGTTACTACCAACTTTTATTGCTATTTTTTTATATTTAAGAGGCATATTTTTTATGGTTTTTCGGAATAAATAAGATGAACCAATGTTGTCCCAACGGCATGCAGCGTATTTTTATCAATGCTGTCCATCGTGTCGTTTTGTGTGTGCCAAAATGCTCCAAAACCCGTTTCAGAATGTGGATCGTATTGAATAATATCAATGGAGGGAATTCCTGCAATTTTATTTACATACAGATGATCGTCTGTTATTGTACCGCCAATTTTATTTATAAAATAATCTGAAAATCCCAATTTATTCGCATTGCTCCACACTTTGTCAACTATATGTTTTGCAAAATAATCAGACACTTGCTCTCTGTAAAATGTGGCATTCTTTCCTCCAACCATATCCAATAAAATTCCATACATCGCTCTATAGTTCGGAATATGTTTGTTTTTTGACCAATATTGACTTCCCAAACACCAAAAATCTCCGTTTTCAGCAGTGTCTAAGAAAGAAGGAGTTCCATAATCTTCTGCATCGAAAAGTATAATATCAACACCCACTTCCGGAGATTTTAAATTAAATTGACGTGCAAGTTCCAACAATACCCCAACTCCACTTGCTCCATCATTTGCTCCAAGTATCGGTTTTTGATGATTTTTCACATTTTTATCGTTATCTGCCCAAGGTCGCGTATCCCAATGTGCAAAAAGTAAAATTCGATTTTCCACATCTAAATTATACGATGCGATAATGTTTTTTGCATGCAAAATTGTCCCGTCAAAAGCTGTTAAATCAGCTTTTTGAACAACGACAGATGCATTGTAAGATTTTAATTTGTTGACCAAATATTCCGAACAAGCCAAATGATTCGGAGTGTTTGGAACACGCGGTCCAAAATCTACTTGCTCTTGAATAAACCGAAAAGCTGAATCGGCAGAAAAAGAGAAGTTTTCCGTGTCGTTAATTTCCTCTGAACGGGTGCTATTTTGATTTACTTTTGTGGTTTTTGTACAGGCTATAAAAGAAATCATAAGCAAAAATGAAAGAATTTTATACATTTAATTGAAGAAATATAATTAAACAACAAAAATACAAATAATATTCAATTGAAACCCAACTTCATTTTTAGGTTTATTTTATATTGCCATTTTTTAGAAAAATAAATGAAAATTTGATTGAATATAAGGGGCTTTTTTTGAAGGAAAATGGGTAATTTTGTACACATCAAAACTTCAAATCAAAAAGAAAATGGCAAAAAGTAGAATTATAGATGGATTGT
>JBDHYS010000240.1:0-3526 GCA_039811505.1 Paludibacteraceae bacterium
AATGATTCAAATATGATTGAGGCATTTAAAAGTGGACACGATATTCACGCTGCAACTGCAGCCAATATTTTCAAAATTCCCATCTCGGAAGTAACTTCAGATATGCGAAGAAAAGCAAAAATGGCAAATTTTGGGATAATTTATGGAATTTCTGTGTTTGGATTGGCAGAAAGATTGCAAATTCCTCGCAGTGAAGCGAAAGAGTTGATTGATGGTTATTTTGAAACGTATCCATCAGTCAAAAAATATATGGATAACGTTATTCAAGAAGCAAAAGAGAAAGGTTTTGTGGAAACTATTTTTGGACGAAAACGGTTTTTGTCCGACATAAATTCTCAAAATAGCATTGTGCGTGGATATGCGGAGCGAAATGCTATAAATGCTCCAATTCAAGGTTCGGCAGCAGATATTATAAAAATTGCCATGATAAAAATCCAACAAAATATTGAAAAATTGTCGCTTAAATCTCAAATGACATTGCAAGTTCATGACGAATTAAATTTTTCTGTGCCACGCAATGAATTTGATACGTTAAAAGAATTGGTTATTCGGGAAATGGAAAATGTGATTACGCTGAAAGTTCCTTTAATTGCAGATTTCGGTGTAGGAAATAATTGGTTGGAGGCACATTAAAAATAATTGTTTTAAAAGTCAAAACAGGTTTTCGTAAAAATGCGAAAACCTGTTTTTTTGATATATACTTAAAGTAACCAAATAATGGTTCGAGTGAAATTAATCTTGACTAAATTCAAGATTATCGATGCAAACATAACTTGGAGTATTTAATCCCCATTCTCCAACGTCAGAACCTTCAAAAGAGAAAGTTAATTTGTCAACTTCTCCCAATTTGCTTATATCGAGTTTTTCCCACGTGTTGGAAATAAACGACTTCCCATTTCTGAAATCAGCAAGATAATATTCCACATCGGACGTTTTTTTGCTATTCAAATAGCCGGTAATAATAACTTTAAACCAATCATCTTTACCAAATTTTTTAGAAAATTGATTTCCATTTTTCATTGTCAAATAGGCGTAAGTGCTGTTTGTTAAATAAATGCTTTTGGCTTTGAAATGTCCGTTTTCATTTTGAGATGCAATTATCTCAGCTGGAGCATAAACAACCGCAAATTTTTTAGAATCGAAAGCACCCCTTCCGGCGATAACGCTATATTGATTTGTATATTCACCATTTTCTGTGTTTGTGTGTGATGAAGCTGCAATTCCGCCATCCCAGAAATTTTCTTTGTGCTCAAAAGTTATCCCTTTTGTTGTGAAAGTGGCAGAAGTGAAACCCTCTTCACTTAAAGTTACATCTTCAAAATCTATAAGAGTTGTTTTTACGTTGGAATCTTCTGTACAAGATACAATTGTGAATGCAGCAACAAAAAGTATTGCTAATAATTTGATTTTTTTCATTGTTTTTTTATTTTTTAGTTTATAATAATTGTTTGATAATATTCTTTTTGTTCCGAATCTTTTACTCGTATGATATAATAACCGTGCGAAATGGATTCGATGTGTAAGTAATCTGTATTAAATGATTGCAAAATGTTTGCTCCTTGCATATTAAAAATGCTTATTTCAAGAATTTGCGATTCGTGAAGTACTTTTAACACGTTTTTATTGGAAATTATTTTCAATTTATTTTTTGAAGTTTGATTTTGAGAAATTCCGGCACTTATTTCGTTTGGATGCAAATCAATAACCGCAGAAATCTCTGTAGAAGTTTCGCCCAACCAACCTGCTTCTTGTAATTGGGCAGTATGAATTTTTATAAAATCGATATGGGATAATTCTACTGAGTTACCGTTTTCATCCACTGCCCAATCAATGTTAAATCCATTTTTTTCAATATTTTCGTTGTTTGGATGATTATCAGCATATCCCCAATCCAAAGCAGGCAGCTTAAAAGTTCCATCATTATAGACGGTGCTTGCAAGTTTTGTCCCTTTTAAGGAGTAATTATCTTCTTTTATCCAATTTGGATACATTGTTGCTTGACTTGCAAAACTTATGTGGGTAATTTCACCGCTGTTTCCTTGATTGTCAGTCCATTTTATATTGCTTTTGGGCTTTTCAGAATTGGGACGATAATAGGTTATTTCATAATTTTTGATTGTTCCCGCTTTGTGATATTCACTTCCAGCTAATTCATACCAAGGTTCATCAGCATCTGGTTTTCCATTGTTATTCAAATCTTGACACACCATTACAATTCCGGGTTCTGCACCGTTTATCATCGCATTTCCTAAGATTTTGAAATCGTATTCTCCTTTCAAATTGACAACGGAATGATCAAATCCGACAATTATATATCCGCCAAAACTACCCAAACCGAGCATTCCTTTGTTGTTTACCAATGTGTTTTGTGCAAATTGAACTACATCTTCTTTTGTATTGCTCATCGCAGCAGTTGGAAAAAGTCGATTTGTATGTTGTCCCGGTGCGGGAGAATAATCAAGCACGCGAGTAACGTTTTCAGAATTTTGAGCTTGTAAATTGAGAACAAATAATATTGTGATAAAAAATGTTGTTAAATTTAGTTTCATTTTTAATTGTTTAATGTTGTTATATAATTTATAGTTTTCATCAATTTTCTTTGGCGCCTTTTTTGAAAAACAGATGCTTTTTTGATTGTTTTTATTTTAAAAATCAGTTCATATTCAGTTGTCTATGGTAAAAATAGTATTCTGTTTGGATTAAGTCCCACTTCGTCGATTCTAAATTTCAATTTTCCATTTTTATCAAAACATAAAATATCTCCCCAATAAATATAATTTTGAGCATCAACAATATAGATATTTCCTGTGTAAGGATTTTCTTGAATTTGATAAGGAGTTTCGATGTGCGTATTGTCTGAAACAAAATTTTCCACCACCACTTTTTCCTTCAAACAATCAAAAATTTTTATCCACTGTTGTTGAGTAGAAAAATCATAATTATAAATGTATGCTTTATCGTTGTGAATACTAAAATTGAGCACGTGCAATTCCTTAAAATCTTCTATCACTTCATCAATATAGGTGTCAATTCTTTGGAAACGGTATGCGTCTTCGCCGTAATTTCCCCTTGATGAAACATAAACATCGCCTTCGCTGTCCGACTCTACTTTATACGGATTGTTGGCAACTGTAATTTTTTTAATTTCTTTGAAAGTTGGAATATCAATGACAGAAACGGTGTTATCATACGCTGGAAATCCCAATCCGCCCGAATTGGCAACGTAAATTTTTTCAGATGTAATGCAAATTCCTTCAGGATTTCGTCCACATTTCACATTTCCGTCTATTTGAAGCGATACGGTGTCTATTCGTACCACATCGCCATCAAAACAAGTAACATATACTTTGTCTTTGAAAGCGGTTGCATAACGCGGCTGTTTTGCTTTTTCATTTTCATTGAAAAGGGGAATTCTTTTGAGAGAAACTCCTGTTGCTGCATCAATAACCTCTATTTGGCTCGATACATTTACAAGAATGTAGATTTTAGAGCCGTGAAGAATCATCTCATTTGCTGTGTCGCCCAA
>JBDHYS010000241.1:0-3524 GCA_039811505.1 Paludibacteraceae bacterium
CGAACCAAATTCGGACGTTGTAAATTCTTTTTGAGCAATATTTTCACCGTTTGCATTCTGCAAAGAAATGGTTCCTTTGTAATTTTCAACCACATTTTGAGTCGATTTTGAAATTTGAGAAACGATTCCTTTGTAAAAAACAGTTTGTCCGGGGCGATAAATAGACCTGTCCGTAAACAACGAAATTTGAGTGGTGCTTTCATCTTTATATGAGTCTAAATTTCCGGCATAATAATAGCTGTTGGTATAGGAATTGAAATATTTATCGTCTCCATACTCAAAAAACAGAATATTGGAACCGTCATTTTTTAGCGACAATTCATATTTATTGTTGCTGTTTACACTAAATTTTTGTTGAAAAACCAAATTGTAACTTTTTCCGTTCCATTTTTTGATAAAACTTGAAATTGTGGCATCTTTTACAGGCGTTCCTGTTTGTCGATCGACAATAAAAATTTCTTTTATCGCCTTTTTATTTTCCGATTGGTTGTTTCGCTCAAAAAATGCAAGATTGGTTGTTGTAAATCCTCCGTAAACTGTAATTTTATCTTTTTGCTGTTTGATTTCTTCAACTTTATATTCGTATATTCCAAACACATTGGAATTGATTACAATCGTTGTGTCAATTGAAAAAAACGCTTCATCACTTTCAATATCAATGACTTGTGTTTGAATTAATTTGTTTTTTGAATAAATTTCACTTTTATTGATTGAAAGCTGATTGAGTCTGTTTTTTTGATATTCTTCGGAAGTTGCATTTATCTGATAAACAGAAAGTTTCAGCTGCTTAATGTTTGTCGATGTAATTTCGATTTTAATTTCTCCGTTTTGTGGAGCAATGTTTTTGTTGCGAACATTCAATCTTTTTTCAAGAATTTCATTTTGAATATTGGTCAGCAAATGGATTCGTTTGTAGTTTTTGAATTGCTTTATTCCGTCTGTTACAACCGAAAATGCCATTTTTCTCCAACTATTTTGCTCTTCTTTTTTTTCTGTTGTTTGCGATAAATTCAAGTAATAATTTGCTTTTTCTGCCCATATTTCTACTATCGATTCATTGCCTATAAATCTATTTTCCAATTGTTCCAATTCATTGAAATAGGTTTCATTTTTTTCTTGAAATTGAAAATTCAATTTTTGAAGTTGAGCATAAACATTTCCGTCAATGTTATTTGTTTTTTCCTGAAAATCGATCAAATCATCGTATGTTTTAAGGATAATTACAAAGAAATTATCCTTTTCAGAATTAGAAAAAACGTCATATCGATTGGATAATTGAGTAAGAAAATCAATTTTCCGATAGGTTAAAAAATCAAACAATGTGGGTTGAAAATTTTTGCTGTCTTCTCCTTTTTCTATTAAATCTTTATATCGCTCTGTTTTTGTGGACTTTAAGATTTCGTCATTTTCCAACGCTTCGTTTATTAATGTAACAATTTTGTGCGTAAAATTGCTTTTTGTCCATTCTTTTATATCGTCAGGAGTGTAATTTTCCAGGTCAGCTCGTCCGTTGATTACATAGTAATTCGCATTGAAATAATCCAAATACAACGACGCAATCATTGTAAGCATCATGCTTTTGTCGGTAGTGTTTTTTGAGTTGTGAGCAAATTTATCAAACTCTGCAAGCAATTTTATTGCTTCGTCTTCATCTTTATTGCTCATCAATTCTATTTTTTTTACTTCGGCTTTTATCATTTGCTGAAAATTATTGTTTTTTTTTGCCTCTTTCAAGATAATTTCAATTTCACTTAAGGCCGATTCAACACGTTGTTTCTCAATAAATTCTTCCACTTTTTCCCATTTTTCTTTTAAGTTAATCTCTTTTTTTGTTTTTACGGTTTGAGAAAAAATAAGCGGAACGGCAACTGCTATTATAAACAGTACTAAAATAATGAATGGCATAAATCGTCTCATTGTTTGGATTGTTTTTGTGAATAAATGGAAAACTTACATTGAATTAAGAGCAAAAATGATACTACATTTTTGGAGATTGAATTTTAAGAATGAAACGGCAAAGTAGATTGAAAATTATTGAAAATAGAACACAACTTTATTTTCGAGCGAATTATTGGAATAGTTTTTGCAAATTGTAACTATATAATAAATTTGAACGTACAATTCGATGAACCACAACAAACAATATAGAGCAATTTTATTTTTTGCGACACTTTTTTTTACAATCCAACTTTCATCCCAACCGTGGACAATAAAGCGGGGCGAATCGTTGCGTTATAAAGTTTCATTTAATTCCGGCCTGACCGGAAATATTCAAGGTGGCGAAGCTTCTTTGAACGTGAAAAATTCGATGGTAGAAATAAATAAAACGCCAACTTTCCATACCGAAATGAAAATAGCTACTTCTGGAATTGTCGATTTATTTTACCAAGTGAGCAATGTGTACGAATCTTTTATAGCTCCCGATTTGAACGCCCCATTGCTTTTTCGACAAAATATTCACGAAAAAAAATATCTAAATACCGATACAGTTCAGTTTTTTCCTGCTAAAAAAATTGCTATTTACAGAGGAAAATCAATCCCAATTGTTCCCAGTACGCAAGATTTTGTTTCGATGATTTATTATGTCCGCACGTTTGATTATTCCAAAATGAGCAAAAGTGACAGTTTTGATCTTCCGTTTTTCACAAGTGAAAAGGTTCAATCTTTAAAAGTGATTTACGGTGGGTTGGAAGAGATAAAAGTGAACGGAAAAATGGTAAAATGCCACGCTTTCAGACCGCAGATTATGAAAAACAAAGTATTTAATCAAGATTTTCCGGCTACAATCTGGATTTCTAACGATACAAATAGGACGCCGATGATGATTGAAGCAAAAATGAAAGTTGGGAAAGTGAAAATGGAATTGATAAAATAGAACGATTGTCTTTCAGTTCTCGTTTCGTTTTTATGTCAGCTCTTCATCTTCCAAAATAAGCTCCCCTTTGCTGTGTGAAATATAATTGGAGCTTAACATTGCAATAAATTTGGAAATTTCCTTTTGTGTGTGTTGTGTTTCTGCCGAAATTTCCTTCTTTTGCATCCGAAGCAGTAAAATTCCATAAAGAAAATTGAAACAAATTTCTATCGGTGCGTTTAAGTCGCTGTTCTGTTTTATTTTGAGTTGATGAATAGAAGGAGAAATTTTGTAAAACAGATTGTTGTATAAATCGTTTTTTCCTTTATTGAAGAATAAAAAATGAAACTCTTCCAACTGTGAAAGCGTATTTTTATTTAATTGAAGATGACCGTTTTTTTGAACATTTTCCGATCGCATCATATCAATCAAACTTTCATACCAACCCAACAATGTTTTTTTTTCATCGTCAGAAATTTCATACTGAGAAATAATATGTTTATGAATGGCGTCAATATCCAAATTAAAAGCACGAATCAAATCTTCGATTTGCCACATATAAAGAAGATATTCAGCAATGTTTTCTTTTTTAAGTTTTTGAGCAATAAACATATTATGATTGGTTTTATCAATAAAAAAAAATTAAAACGAAATTTAATAATCGTCCTCA
>JBDHYS010000242.1:0-3512 GCA_039811505.1 Paludibacteraceae bacterium
ACTAGGGCGGAAATCAGCTATTACAGGCGTAATTTCTCCCAATCGGATAAAATCTTTCAAAGAAATATTTACACCAATTGTTTTTGCCATTGCTATCAAGTGCATAACGGCATTTGTACTTCCCCCTAGAAGAATTACTATTCTTATTGCATTTTCAAATGCCTTGAAAGTCATTATATCAGAAGGTCTTATCTGTTTTTCTAACAGATTTTTTATGGCAACAGCAGCCAGTTTGAGTTCATTTTTCTTATCTTCTGATACGGCAGGATTACTTGCCGAATAAGGTAAACTCATTCCCATTGCTTCAATTGCAGTTGCCATTGTATTGGCAGTGTACATTCCACCACACGCACCGGCTCCGGGGCAAGCATGACTGATTATTCCTTTGTAATCTTCATCGGATATTTTTCCGGAAAATTTTTGTCCCAATGCTTCAAAAGCCGAAACAACATCTAATTTCTCGTTTTTGTAATGACCGGCAGCAATTGTTCCTCCATAAATCATCAAAGAAGGTCGATTCAATCGAGCCATTCCCATCATCACACCGGGCATATTTTTATCACAACCCGCTATTGAAATTAATCCATCATAATATTGAGCACCGGCGTTTGTTTCAATGGAATCGGCAATAACTTCACGAGAAACCAATGAATATCGCATCCCGTCGGTTCCCATCGAGATGCCATCTGAAACTCCAATTGTGAAAAAATTTAATCCAATTAAATCTTGCTGGTTGACCAATCCTCTTAATTGATGTGCCAAGCCATTTAAGTGCATATTACAAGGATTTCCATCCCAACCGGTAGAACAAATTCCAACTTGTCCTTTTGTAAAATCATCATCTGTCAATCCAATAGCGTGGAGCATTGCTTGAGCTGCTGGTTGAGTTTTGTCTTGTGTAATCGTTTTTGAATATTTATTTATTTCTGACATAAATCATACTTATTATTAAAGATATTTTATTGAATTAAATGTATTTCTCTTAAATTTTTGAAACAAATTTTACAATGAAAAAGTTGCCAAAAAATTCAATTATTTATTTTTATCTCTCTTTTTACGAATAAAATACACATTCAATCTTCTCTAACCGAAAACTTTTGACACAAAAAAAACACCACTCTTAAAAAAAGAATGGTGCTTTAATAAATAATCTTGTACTAAGATGCTAAAACAAATCAATTAAAATGGTAGATCATCTTCCGATTGATTGCTTTCAACCACTGGAGGAGCCTCGGATTTACTCCCATTCGAAATTTTTTCTTCTCCATCGGAACGTTTTCCTAACAATTGAATTGT
The DNA here is from genome assembly GCA_039811505.1 of Paludibacteraceae bacterium. Classification (GTDB taxonomy): domain Bacteria; phylum Bacteroidota; class Bacteroidia; order Bacteroidales; family Paludibacteraceae; genus UPXZ01. Next base: position 1,297 of record JBDHYS010000242.1, read on the forward strand.
GTCGGCATATATTTCGGTAGTATATCGTTTTACTCCATCTTTTTCCCAACTTCTTGTTTGAATTTTACCTTCAATGTAAAGTTGAGAGCCTTTTTTGATATACTTTTCTGCAAGTTCTGCCAATCCTCGCCATGCGACAATGTTGTGCCATTCGGTTCGATCAGGAACCTGAGTTCCATTCTGCATGGTGTATCCGCGTTCGGTGGTGGCTAATGTAAAATTCGCCACGGCTACGTTTTTATCTAAATAACGTACTTCTGGGTCTTTACCCACATTTCCAACTAAAATTGCTTTGTTTACTGACATAAATAAAAGGGTATTAAATTAAAAAAATAGAAAACAATTCATCGGCAAATATACGTGTTTTTTTAGAATCCAAATAACAAAAATAAAAATTATGGGATTTTTCTTTGTTTTTATGATTTTCATAAAACACAAAAAAAATTACACTTTCCATACTATTTTTTTAAAATTTGTGAAAATAATCGTTGTTTCTCTTCAAGTACCTATTATAATGGAAAGAAACATTAACTTTGCAAATTACAAAATTTTATTTTTTATAAATATGAGACTTATTATTCAACCAGATTATCAAAACGTATCGGAATGGGCTGCAAACTACATTGCCTCAAAAATTATTGCTGCTAAACCTACAAAGGAAAAACCTTTTGTGTTAGGATTACCTACCGGATCTTCTCCACTTGGCACGTACAAACAGTTGATAAAACTTTACAAAGACGGTGTAGTTTCTTTTGAAAATGTGATTACATTCAATATGGACGAATACGTTGGACTTCCAAAAGAGCATCCACAAAGTTATTACAATTTTATGTGGACAAACTTTTTCAATCATGTGGATATGAAACCGGAAAATGCTCATATTTTGAACGGAATGGCAGAAAATTTGGATGCAGAATGTGCTGCTTATGAAGCAAAAATGGTAGAAGTGGGTGGAATTGATCTATTTTTAGGTGGAATTGGTGCTGACGGACACATTGCTTTTAATGAACCTGCATCATCTTTAACATCTCGCACTCGTCAAAAAACATTAACCACCGAAACGTTAATAGCCAATTCACGTTTCTTTGATAACGATGTGAATAAAGTACCAAAAACTTCCATTACAGTTGGCGTTGGAACTATTCTTGATGCAAAGGAAGTTGTAATTATTGTAAATGGACATGGAAAAGCACGTGCTTTGAGACACGCTGTAGAAGAGCCCGTAAATCACATGTGGACAATCAGTGCGTTGCAATTACATAAAAAAGGGATAATTGTTTGTGATTATGATGCTTGTTCCGAATTAAAAGTGGGTACTTACAAATATTTCTTAGATATTGAAAAAGACAGATTAGACGCTAATTCACTGCTATAATCACGGTTTCAGATGAAAAATTACCTAAATTAATTTTCGGTATTAAAATAGTTTTTTAATTTTGCCTATTTTTGTGTAAAATAATTATTCTTCGATAAATAATAATTTTAAAATAAATGTCAGAAATTTCAGGACGTATTTCCCAAATTATTGGACCGGTGGTCGATGTATATTTTGAGTTAGATAAAACTCAAACCAAACTTCCTTCTATTCACGACGCTCTTTATATTAATAGAGGCAACGGAAAAGAGTTGGTTGTGGAAGTTCAACAACACATTGGAGAAAATACAGTAAGAACCGTTGCGATGGATTCAACCGATGGTCTAAGACGAGGTCTGAAAGTAACATCCCTTGGACAGCCAATTTCTATGCCCATTGGAGAGCAAGTAAAAGGAAGATTGATGAATGTTATTGGCGAATCCATTGATGGAATGAAGACTTTGAGTCGTGAAGGTGCTTACCCAATTCATCGCGAACCTCCAAAATTTGAGGATCTTTCAACAACAACAGAAGTTCTTTTCACAGGAATAAAAGTAATTGACTTGATTGAACCTTATGCAAAAGGGGGAAAAATTGGTTTGTTTGGTGGAGCCGGAGTGGGAAAAACTGTACTTATCCAAGAGTTAATTAATAACATTGCAAAAGGACACAGTGGTTTTTCTGTTTTTGCGGGAGTCGGAGAACGAACACGCGAAGGGAACGATTTACTCCGCGAGATGATTGAATCAGGCGTAATAAATTACGGCGAAGAATTCAAAAAAAGTATGGACGAAGGTCATTGGGATTTATCAAAAGTGGATTACGATGCAGTTTCTAAATCACAAGCAACACTCGTTTTTGG
>JBDHYS010000243.1:0-3510 GCA_039811505.1 Paludibacteraceae bacterium
AATGCAGCTTCTCCTAATTCCACAACTGCTTTTAATCCTTTTTCTTGGCAAGCCTCAATTATTGCTTGTTCTGCTTTATCCCAATTTTCATCTGTTCCGATATATTTTTCTTTATTATTTGGATCACGCAAAGATATTTGTGCTTCAAATTCAGGAAAATCCAACGCCTTAAAAATAATGAAAATAATGTCCATTACTTTTAAAAATTCATTTTTTACTTGATCGGGGCGACAAAAGATATGTGCATCATCTTGTGTGAACGAGCGAACTCGAGTTAAGCCGTGCAATTCTCCGCTTTGTTCGTAGCGATACACAGTGCCAAATTCTGCCATTCTTATCGGTAAATCTTTGTAAGAACGTGGTTTGTGCTTGTAAATTTCGCAATGATGCGGACAGTTCATCGGTTTCAACAAATACTCTTCTCCTTCTTCCGGCGTGTGTATTGGTTGGAATGAATCTTTTCCGTATTTTGCATAGTGCCCGGAAGTGATGTAAAGTAATTTATTACCAATGTGAGGCGTCATCACTTGTTCGTATTCGTATTTTCTCTGAATTTTCTTTAAGAAATCTTCCAAACGCAAGCGTAAGGCAGTTCCTTTTGGAAGCCACATTGGTAAACCTTTTCCTACGGTTTCAGAAAACATAAATAGTTCTAATTCTTTACCGATTTTTCGATGGTCTCTTTTTTTGGCTTCTTCTAATAGCACAAGATATTCATCGAGCATTTTTTTCTTGGGAAAAGTGATGCCGTAAATTCGGGTAAGCATTTTTCTCGATTCATCACCTCTCCAATAGGCGCCAGCTACATTCAATAATTTTATTGCTTTGATTTTATCGGTGTTGGGTAAATGCGGTCCTCTGCATAAATCAGTAAAATCGCCTTGTTTGTAAAGTGTAATTGTGCCGTCTTCCAAATCATTTATTAATTCTGTCTTGTATTCATCGCCTTTGTCTGAAAATAGTTTGAGTGCATCGGCTTTGCTAATATTATGACGTACGATTGGCTCTTTACGATTAGCTAATTCTACCATTTTATTTTCAATCACAGGCAAATCACTCTCTTTTATTACGGCTGTTCCGGGATCTACATCATAGTAGAATCCATTTTCAATTGCAGGTCCAATTCCAAATTTTATTCCTGGATAAAGTTCTTGTAATGCTTCTGCCATAAGGTGTGCAGAGCTATGCCAATAAGCATGCTTGCCTTCGCCATCTTCCCATTTATAGAGAACGATTGATGCGTCATTGTTAATGGAGCGGGTCAAATCCCATGTCTCACCATCAACTCCAATCGAAAGCACATCTTGTGCTAAACGTGAACTAATACTTTCTGCTATTTGTTGTCCAGTAATTCCTTTTTCAAATGGGCGAACTGAACCGTCGGGGAATGTAATGTTTATCATATTTTTGTTTAATCTTAACCGTACAAATGGTTTAAAAATTGAAATTGCAAAGTTACATTTTTTTTCTCAATCTTCATTCAAATTTTTAAAACAGAACAACCACCCGAAATTCAGATGGTTGTTTTGAAAAAAGTTTGTTAAACTTATTTTTTCTCTGCCAAAGCTGCTTCAACTTTTTCTTTTGACAATTCTTTTGTACAGAAGAACCAATCGTAGCATTTTACGCCACTTTCTTCTCCCTCCATACGGCTTTTTGCTACTCCGCAAGAACCAGCAGTAGGAACAATAACGTCATCTCCGGGTCTCCAATCTGCTGGAAGAGCAACTTCAAAGTTGTCTGCAGTTTGCAATCCGATAACTACACGTTTGATTTCGTCAAAATTACGTCCTAATGAAAGTGGATAGTAAATAATGGTGCGGATAATTCCTTTTGGGTCAATAAAAAATACGGCACGAACTGCTTTTGTGGTGCTTTCTCCGGGTGAAATCATTCCGTATTTATTTGCAACTTCCATTGTAATGTCTTCAATTAAAGGGAAAGTTACTTCTACGTCTTTCATTCCTTTGTACTCGATTTTTTCTTTAATGGTACGCAACCATGCAATGTGGCTGTAAAGTCCATCAACAGAAAGTCCAACTAATTGAGTGTTCAAAGCTTCAAAATCTTTTTGCATTGAAGCAAAAGTCATAAATTCTGATGTGCAAACGGGTGTAAAATCTGCAGGGTGGCTAAATAAAATAGTCCATTTCCCTGCGTAATCTTCTGGGAAATTAATGTTGCCTTGTGTTGTAATAGCTTTAAAAGATGGAGCTTTATCTCCAATTCTTGGCATTGAAAAATTTTTTTCTTGATTTGTTTCCATACTGTTTGTGTATTAATAAGTTAAATAATAAATATGTTACAAATATAGTGAAAAATAGATGGATATAAAAATAGATTATTTTTATACTAATATTTGAATATAAATTTTTAGTATAATTCTGCGTAGTAATTTTATAAAATATTTTCAAAAAAGCATTTTAATATATTTTAAATGATGTATCTTTGTTAAGTTCAAAAATTGCATCAAAAAACGGGATAAAGTATGAAAACCAAAAGTCTTGTGTCAATAAACGATTATTCTAAAGAGGAGATTTTAGATATTTTACTATTAGCATCTGAGTTTGAAAAAAATCCGAATCAAAAATCGTTGGAAGGTAAAATTATTGCGACACTTTTTTTTGAGCCTTCAACGCGTACTCGTTTGAGTTTTGAAACGGCAGTAAATCGATTGAGAGGGCGGATAATTGGTTTCTCTGATGTGGCTACAAGCAGTTCGGTAAAAGGAGAAACGCTGCACGATACAATCAGAATGGTGGCAAGTTATGCCGATGCAATTGTGATGCGACATCCACTTGAAGGTGCTGCTCGTTATGCTTCTGAGATTTCACCGGTGTCTATTGTAAATGCCGGTGATGGTGCAAATCAACATCCTTCACAAACGTTGCTTGATCTTTATTCCATTTTGAAAACGCAAGGAACGCTCGAAAATCTGAAAATTTGCTTGGTTGGCGATCTTCGTTACGGACGAACAGTTCATTCGTTGATAATGGCAATGTCGCATTTTAATCCAACATTTAGATTTATTGCTCCCGATGAGCTAAAAATGCCCGATGAATACAAACAATTTTGCAAACGAAATAATATTCATTATGAAGAAGTTACAGAATTGGTTGGAAGTTTTGATGATGCTGATATTTTGTATATAACGAGGGTGCAGAAAGAGCGTTTTCTTGATTTAATGGAGTTCGAAAGGGTGAAAAATGTATACACACTTCGAAATAATATGTTGGAAAATACAAAATCAAATTTGAAAATTATGCATCCGCTTCCGCGTGTGAATGAAATTGACCAAGATGTTGATTCGAGTGCAAAAGCATACTATTTTCAACAAGCACAAAACGGTTTGTACGTTCGTCAGGCAATTATCAGTAAAGTGTTGAACATTGAACCGTAAAAATTTCAATTAATTAAAAAATTCAATTTAGACGATATGAAACATTTGCAAGTGGCTGCACTTAAAAGTGGAACTGTGATCGATCACATTCCGGCTGATAAATTATTCAA
>JBDHYS010000244.1:0-3485 GCA_039811505.1 Paludibacteraceae bacterium
CCTTTGTTGTTTGCTTCAAATTCAACTTTTTTACCAGAATATTTTCCACTTTTTAATGTAAAGCTCACAGTAATAATATGAGGTGCAACCGACACCTGTTCAAAATTTGATAATTTAACAGGAACGCCGTCTTTCACGATTATATAACCGATTGAACTTGTTAAATTCCCCGTTCTATTCTGATAGGTGCGATTCCGCTTTGCATGACTTATAAAATACTCTCCTGCCCTTGCAAGTAGAATTATTATTTTTTCAACAGCCCCACCTTTGAATTTAGCAAGCATCTTTTTGAGCTGATTTTGATTGAAAATTGGTTTGAAATAAAAACCTGTCATTTTAGATTTTCTTTTAAAATATAAAAAGCTGAACTAATTTTGTTTGGAAATAATAAAATTGTTTTGTATCTTTATAGTTCTAAATATCAGCACAGTAATATGAAAAGAGAAATATTTGAAGGAGACAATTTTGCAACTAACAACTATGGTAGTTTTGAAGTAGTAGCTTATAAGAATAGAAAGGAAATAGATATTCGATTTCATAAAACGGGTTATCTGAAAACTACCGATGCAACCAACATCAGACGGGGCAGGATAAAGGATTTGTTCTATCCTTCAATTTTTAATATTGGATATATCGGTGAAGGAAAACATTTTGCGAAAAAAAATGGTAAAATCGAAAAAAAATATCAAACATGGTTTGACATGTTAGAGAGAAGTTATTCAGAAAAACTACACATTAAATTTCCAGCATACGCAGAATGCTCAGTTGCAACCGAATGGCATAATTTTCAAAATTTTGGGGATTGGTTTGATAAGAATTATGTTGAAGGTTGGCAGTTAGATAAAGATATTTTAGTGAAAGATAATAAAATATATTCGTCAGAAACTTGTTGTTTTGTGCCTCGTGAAATTAATGTATTATTTAGTAGCAACGGAAAAAGCAATGATCTTCCTCTCGGTGTCAATTATTTTGACAGTAAGAACGATGATTTGTTTTACTCAGCCCAATGCTCGATAGATGGAAAAATAAAAAGAATTGGAAGGTACAGAACCATTGATGAAGCCTTTGTTGCTTATAAAAACACAAAAGAAGAAAATATTAAAAAATTAGCAGAAAAACACAAAAACAAACTTAACGTCAAGACTTATTTAACACTCATAAATTATTCTGTTTCAAAACAATAAAAGCATTAAGCCACTATTGGTCTTTTAGCCACTTTCCTTGCATTAGGCTTGAAATTAAGTCCTATGCTATCGGCAAATTCAGCAAGAATTGTAAGTGCATCTGGTGCATCATCGTGTTTATTTCCACCCTCTTTTTTATAGACTGTTAGAGCTTTTATAAATCGGTCATAGTCGCTTCCTCTCACAATATCTTCATCGGAAAGAAACAAACAATGTTTTTTTATCCAACCCGATTTCATTAAAATACGTGTTTCTTTGTTGGAAGTAGTTGGGTACGTTTGAATAATACATTTATGCTTTTTTTCTCGGATTACTTTTCGGATATTATTTCCAAAAATACGCCCTCCATTATTGCTTTCTATTCTGATTTGGTCGCATTGATTGTCAATAATCATTTGTGCCAATCGTGGTTCGGTAATCTCAACAGCATCTTTTGTAAACATTACATCCGTAATGAAAATCCGTTCGCCAAAAACTTTTCCAAAAGGTGCACAAAAATCATCGTTGCCTTGATCTGCTACATCACCAGCACCTATCACGCCGTCAGGTGTTCTGTTCTCAATATGTTCAAGCCTAAACCTTTGTAATTCTGATTTTGGGAACAATAAACCTTTGGCTTCAATCGGTTCTTGCATATATTCAGCACTCCAAATGCTTTCATCTAAATCTGCTCTTATCTCACGGTAATACTCCGTTGTATGCACGTCTTCACAAAACGTTTCATCCAACTCATTCAATGCCGGAACTCTGATTATCTCATCGTATTTGCCCTGTGCTTCTAACCGTCCCAAAACGTCCTGCTCACTCCAACGCGTACCAATATCAATCGAACAGCAATTTCCCTCAATACGGCTATCGTGCGTTCCTTGCTTCCAATTCCATACCTTTTCATTATTGTTGTCTGAAAGAGCATCTTCGAGCGATTTATACAAGTCATCAGTCATAGCTAACATTGACGCGCCAAACCCGATAACAGTTCCACCTACTCCCGCACCAAAATAACTAACCTGTCGAGCTGTTTCCAAATTCCAACCATTTACATTTTGTTTGTCTCTTTTTAGTTGTATTTCGGGAAATATCTCTTGAAATTTTTTACTTCGGATAATATCGCGGGTATCGTAGGACAGTTTGTTGTATAGTGTATCCGAGCAACTATTTCTCATTACGCTTTCTTCGGGGAAATTACCGAGCATCCAAGCGATGAAAAGTGACGAAAGATAAGACTTTCCGGCTCGTGGTGGCAGTGAAACGGCAAGCCGCCGAATAGCTCCATTACTGAATGAAACTGCAATCCGCATAAACGCCGTCGCCACTACGTAAAGAAACGGACGCTTCGTGAAAAATGCACCGTCCATATACAAACAAAAAACCCAGAAGTCAGTCCGGGCTTTTCGTCGTTTTAGTATTAAAGCCGCTTCGGCTTGCATCAGCAGTTTTTGACGCTTAGTTTTCGATCTCTTTTGCATTTTGAATAATTTCCAACAATTCCTCATCGGTTTTATTGTCGAGATCACTGTTTACCGTTAAGTCAGTGCTTACCTCTCGTTTGTCTCTCCATTTTTCCGGTGAGCGATTTTTCAACCAAAATATAATTGCCGTTGTGTCCGGTGGTTGCTCTATTTCCAAATCAACAACTCGCACCGTTTCAGATTCAGATTTCTTTTTTCCGTTTTCGTGATAAAGAATTGATTTTAATTTGTGCGCCTGCTGAACGGTTATTTTCGCGCCCATCGCCCTGCTGTACAGCTTGGAAGCTACATTAGCGTCCGCAATCGCTTTCCCTTTTTTTAAGGACTCCAAAAACTCCGGATGATGCTTCTTCCAATTATTCAATGTACTTTCCCTAACTTCAAAGAAATCAGCAAGTTCCTTGTCAGTCGCACCCAACAAGGTCAATTTCAAGGCTTGCATCGGATATTCGTCTTTGTATGACGAAGGACGCCCTGTTTTGATTTTATTTGAAGTTAGTTTTCCCATTTAGTTACTCTTTTTCTTGATTTTGATACTTATTCCAATACCACTCTACCAAATCATCTCCACTTTCTTCGTATGCTTCTAATTCGTGCATTAATTCATCAGCCTTTTCAATCACTACACAGATAACATCCATTTCTTCATCTTGTCCGGTAAACATTTCGAGGTCTCCACTCAGTTGCATTTTGATAACTTCAATTTCTCTTTCTGTAAGTTCAATTTTTTTGCTCATAATTGTAATTTGATTAATTGTTTGTAATTTGATTGTTAAAGATAGTATTATAGTTTATATTTTTTAGTAATACCGATAATTTTTTTAGTATATTT
>JBDHYS010000245.1:0-3471 GCA_039811505.1 Paludibacteraceae bacterium
AAAGAAGGCAAAAAATATGCCCATACGATCGATCCGCGTTCCGGTTTTCCCGTTCACCACAATCTGTTAAGTGCCACTGTGATAGCTCCAACTTCGATGAAAGCCGATGCGTTTGCTACTGCTTTTATGGTGCTCGGTGTCGATAGCACTTTGACGGTTTGCAATCAGTTGCAAGATGTTGAATGCTTTTTGATTTTTGAAGATTTTGATGGAAGTTTGAAAACAACTTACACTGCAGGTTTTGAAAAATATTTTGATGAAGATTGGGTACAATAAGTTTTCTTCTCTACTTTCAACCAATTTTAGGACTAATTCGTTTTTTTATTGATAGAAAATAACTAACTTTGCACGTTAATTTCGAAAATGGGTAAATACATATTTTATATTGCTTTTTTGATTGTTGCATTAACTTCATGCAGCGAATATCAAAATTTACTAAAATCAACAGATCCAGAATTAAAATACGATAAAGCAGTAGAATTTTTTAGCGATAGAAAATTTGATAAAGCGATAACTCTGTTTGATGATGTGGCTCCTTATTACAGAAATTCGGACAGGTCGGAATTGATTATTAATTACTTGGCTAAGTCTTACATCGAAAAAAAAGATTTTTATTCGGCTTCAGAATATTATAAAACCTATGCAAAATCGTATCCGCGAGGAAGATATATTCAAGAAGCACGTTATATGCTTGGATATTGTTATTACAAAGATTCGCCCGATGTTCGGCTCGACCAAACGAATACAATCTTAGCAATCAATGAATTTCAAAATTTTATAAATCTTTATCCTGATTCCGAAAGGAGCATCGAAGCTTCCAAATTGCTGAATGAACTGAATGATAAATTGGCAGAAAAAGAGTTGATTAATGCAGATTTGTATTATAATTTAGGAATTTATATGGGCAATAATTATTTGTCGGCTGTGATAACTGCTGAAAATGCTTTGAAAAAATATCCAGCCACAAAACACCGTGAAGATTTGACGATGATTGTGTTGAAATCAAAATACCAACAAGCACTTTATAGCGAAAAAAGTATGTTGGAACAACGATTGCAAGCCACTATTGATGAGTATTACAGTTTTGCAAATGATTTTCCAAACGGAAAACACATTAAAGAAGCAACACGAATTTTCAAAGAAGTAGAAAAATATCAAAAAAATAAAGGAATATTATAAGTTGAATAGATATGGATTATAAAAAAAGAAATACTCCGACTTCAACTATCACAAGAGATGTGAATAGTTTAGGAGAAGAAGACATAAACGTTTACGAAAAAGTGGTTATTATTGGTAAACGTGCCAATCAGATTGATGCTGAAATAAAAATAGAATTGGACAAAAAACTTCAAGATTTCACTTCCTATTCAGATGGAATTGAAGAGGTTTTTGAAAATAGAGAGCAAATTGAGATGTCGCGTTTCTATGAAAAAATGCCAAAATCATCTTTAATGGCTACGCAAGAATTTATTGATGGAAAAGTCTATTATAGAAATCCATTGAAAGATAAATTGAAAAAATAGTTTTTTATTTATCTTATTCTTTGTTTTCTTGCTTCTATAACACAATGATGGATAGAAGCAAGATTTTTTTTTAAATAAAAATCCGATTATTTTTTATCTTTTTGTATTTTTGTGCCGTATTGAGAAAATATACGATTATGCCACAAATTTCGTTTTATAAAATAAAGAAACAACAAAATGAAATTTAGGATTTTACTAATTACATTATTAACTATCGGTCAATTTATCAATGCGCAGGAATTAAATTGCAACGTGCAGATAAATTCGGATAAAATTCAAGGTTCAAATAAATCGGTTTTTACTACCTTACAAAAATCAATTTCGGAATTTATGAACAATAGACGTTGGACAGATTTAGCTTTTGAAGATAGCGAACGAATTGAGTGCAATCTGAATATGATAGTTAATTCTGTTGATGGTGATATGTACAGTGCAGAAATTGTTGTGCAAAGTCGCCGTCCGGTTTTTAATTCGTCCTACACAACCACATTGCTTAATTATCGTGATTTGGGAATAAAATTTGAGTACAGAGAATTTGACCCTCTCGAATTTACGAGCAATAATTTAAATTCAAATTTAACAGCCATTTTAGCTTATTATGCTTATCTGATTATTGGTTACGATATGGATAGTTTTTCACGTTTGGGTGGAACACCCTATTTTCAAGTAGCAGAAAATATCGTTTCGCAAGCACAAAGTACCGATTGGACAGGTTGGCGTGCATTTGAAAACGATAAAAACCGATATGCACTTATCAGCAATATAATGGACGAAGCTTTCAAAAAAATGAGAGAATTTTATTACACATATCATCGGCTCGGATTGGATGAAATGTCGCAAAACAGCACAAACGGAAGAGCAAGAATTGCAGGTGGAATGCCGATTTTAAGAGATGTGTACAGAGTTCGTCCCACTACGGTTTTGGTAAGTTCATTTTTAGAAGCCAAATCAGATGAAATAATCAATATCTTCAAAAAAGGGAACGAAAATGAGAAAAAACAGGTTGTTGAAATTCTTTCCATTGTCAATCCAACGATGATATCACGCTACGAGCAAATTTTGTCAAATTAAATTTACAATTTTAGTTTTCTGTCGATGCTCAAATCTTTATCCATATCAAATTACGCTTTAATAAACGAACTGTCGGTTGATTTTACCGATGGAATGACTGCTTTAACAGGTGAAACCGGTGCAGGAAAATCAATTATTATCGGAGCACTTTCGTTGATTTTAGGACAAAGAGCCGATACAAAAACCATAAAAGAAGGAGAATCGAAATCGACAATTGAAGTGAATTTTGATATTGAAAGATATAAATTACAACATTTTTTTGAAGAAAATGAGTTAGATTATTCGCCCGAAACCATTATTCGGCGTGAAATTACTTCCAATGGAAAATCACGTGCATTTATCAACGATACGCCTGTTCAATTAAATATTTTACGAGAATTGGGTTCAAGATTGCTCGATATTCATTCGCAACATGAAAATCTGTTGCTTTCCAATGAAGATTATCAACTCAATGTGGTAGATACAATTGCAAATAATGGAGATTTACGCGAAGATTATGCCCTAAAATATAAAAATTGGCTCGATGCTAAAAAAGAGCTAAAAACACTTCAAACAGATATTGAAAAACAAAAACAAGAGGAAGATTATTTGAAATTTCAGCTCGAACAATTAGATGAGGCAAATCTTATTGAAGCTGAGCTGGAAGAATTGGAGCAAGAGCAAGAAACGTTGAGCAATGTCGAATTGATAAAAATCGAACTTCAAAATGCGTTGCAATATCTTGAATCTGATGAATCGAACGCCATTTCAGCTATAAAAGAAGCCGGAAATGCCATTCGGAAAATAGACCATTTTCTTTCGGAAAATCATTCAATCAGTGAGCGAATTGAGCAGATTTTTATTGAATTAAAAGATATTTCACAAGAATTAAATTCGT
>JBDHYS010000246.1:0-3457 GCA_039811505.1 Paludibacteraceae bacterium
AGTCGGAAAAAAGTATAAACAAGATAATTGCTAAGAATAGGATAATAGTCCGTCCTTTGTGTGTGTCCGTAATACCATTGTTCGGGTAACGCAAATTCACTTAATTTTTTTAATATAAACTTGAAATTTCCCATCCAAGCCCACTGGAGTAAACCAACTTTTTGTTTTGTTGGTTTTTCGTTTTTTGTTGGTTTGGATTGAGATGTAGCTGTCTTTATTTTTGATTGTCCGTTCAAAAAGCGAATAAATGGAAGTGGCGGTTCAAAAGAAGTATCTTCTTTTACTTCTATCAAGTCGGGAAATGAAGATAAAAAATGCACAAGTTTGAAGTGTCCAGAAGTTTTGAAATCAAACTCCTTGTTTTTGAGAGCAATGCCAAACGCACCAACGTGTATCCAGCCGTCTGTTTTGTTACAAGCATTTGCAGTTTCTGTCAAAAGTTTTTTAATCTCTTCTGTTGTCATTTTCTTCTGTTGTTTAATGTCCAAATATATCTTTTTTGTTGGTATGTCGTCTTTGCCTGACCGCTAACGGTTTGCGGCTTGGCGTAGTGGCGGATTTTCTCACAAAAGTTCAATCGAAGAGCTGCACTTGAACCTACAACAAAACTGTCATACGAAGCACTGAACCCGCCATTACGCCAAACCGCTGTTACATGCTGGCGTTCTTTTTATGCGTCTTGGTATTTCAGTTCTTCACTAATTATTGTCATCAATCTTTGAAGTTCCGAATTCATTTTAATGTCTCTCTCAAATTTCCGTCTGAGTATTCCTTTACATGCTTGAGGACTTAAATAGAATTTTTCAGGCACTTCGTCTGTTTGAACAATGTCCGCAAGATTTCCTTCCATTGGGTTATTTGGAAATGCCGAAGCATTCAAAAACTGTCCATTGCTCAAAGCGTGTACACCGTCAAGTAAAAATAATTTTGTGTGTAAGTTGTTTTTATGTTCACGCACATATTTTACCCATTCTATATTTTCGTTGTGTCCGTCTGTAAAATAATTAGCTATTTGTTGACCAATCCATTTTACCACAGGAACAGCCCAAGAATTACCAACAGCCTGATACCTATTTGTATCGCTGTTTCCGTTTACAAGAGTGTAATTGTCAGGGAAACCCATAAGCCGTTCACATTCTAATGGTGTAAATCGTCTTATTCTGTCGTTTTGTGCAACATATAGAGAGCCATTGTAAGCTGCTGCGTTACCATTCCATTTTGTACCGTATGCAGAGTAAAGACAGTCCGTATATTTTCTAAAAAACTCAAATTTAGTATTGTCTTTAAAAATTATTTGTTCTTCTTTTTTTGATAATTCAATGTCGTCATCAAAAAGTGTTGGTGAGCCGTTTTTTCGTTTTGATGAATTGTTTTTGAAAAGGAGTTCAACATTCTTATTGTCAAACTCAAATAATAATTGGTCAGGTCTGAAATCCTTGCCACCTGCCAAAACGTAAAGGCGTTTGCGTTGTTGAGGAAGTCCAAAGTACTTTGCATCTATTACACGCCAAGCAACATTTCTTGTTTTTCCAAGGACAAAACCCGATTTAGACCATTTACTAATTTTCAATTCTTCGTCATAACCTGCTAAACCTGCAATGAAGTTGCCAAATGCATTTGTTTTGTCATTTAGAACACCTTCAACATTTTCCCAAAGTACAATTGCAGGTTTTTTGTTTTCGGTTTCTCTGATTTTATCAATTGCATTTGCAATTTCAATAAATGTCATTGTAAGCTGTCCACGTTCATCTGATAGTCCGTTTTTCCAACCTGCTAGTGAAAATGCCTGGCAAGGAGTACCGCCACAAAAAACATCAGGTGCAGAATACTTTTTGTCTAGTATCAAACTAGGCAATTCAGTCATGTCACCAACATTTGGAATATGTGGATAATGAAAGTCTAAAACCTTACTTGGAAACTCAGCAATTTCTGAACTCCATACTTGTTTTAGACCAAATGGATTGAACGCCAATTGTGCGGCTTCAATACCCGAACACACACTTCCAAATGTTACTTCTTCATTCATTAATTCTAATTTTCTACAAAACTACAAATGCTAATAATAGTATGCAAGTTTATTTTTGACTTTTTTCGATTAACTCGTTTAAGCTATCTCTCCACTTTTGAATATCATACCAACCACAACCAACGCACCCTTTTTCTGCTTCTTTGCCTATTCGAGGAATATCAGTGGGCCAATTTTCATCTCCTGAATAGAAAAATTTAAGACCGTATATAATACCACGTTTACCTGTTTGAAAACATTTTCTGCAAACTTCTCTTTTCTGTTGGTTTCGTTGATTGTCCAATAACTGAAACTTTTCTTTTATTTCAGGATTAGACATTTCTTCGGGGTTTTCGGCACGGGTTTCTTCATCCCAACGTATTTCTGGGAATTTATGGTCTGGTATTAAACCGTGTTTGTTTGCAGAACTTAATTCATAAGCATTAACAGCTTCCATAACGGAAATTGCTTTTGCCTTAAAGGCAGCAGACATAACTTCATATCCTGTTACACCGCCTTTAGGAATGGGTACTAATAAAATATGAGTGTCTGTCTCATATTTTCCTTTTACCTGTCTCCTAGTATCAGTAGCAAGTGTATACCCAAACTCTTTAATATCTTGTATTCTTCTTGCCCAATTTCTGTTAGCAGGTAAATCATACTGAACGCTTTTCCAAGTAAGGTCAAGAAGTTTATCAAAAAATCCTTTGGTTGTCTCTTTGCCACTTAAATCTTCTGACCATCTTTTAGTCTCCGTTTGTACAAATTCATTAATTGCCTTTTTTGAAAAAAGAGGATAAATGTCGTTTAGATAGTCTACTAATTCTTCAGGTGTTTCAATAAAAAGTCCTGTACGTCTGTAGAAATATGGAATTGAACCTTTCCATGAAAAGCCGTCTTTCTGAACTATTGTAACATCAATGTACTTTTCAGAAGCTTTTGAATGTTCTCTAAAGCCTTCAATAATAATGTATTTGTTGTCTAAAAGTTCTGTGAATGCTTCAACTGTTATTTCCATTTGCTAATTCTTTTAAGAGGTCTTCAATTTTGACTTCTAAAGCATTAGCAATTTTTTGCATATTCACTAAAGTGATATTTTTTTCAGCACGTTCAATCATACCAATATAAGTCCTGTGTAGGTCGGCTCGGTGTGCCAACTCTTCTTGGGATAAGTTGAGTAGACGTCTTTGTCGTCTTACGTTTACTCCAAAAATATTTAGTATGTCATGCTCTGAAATCATTGCTAATTAAAGTCTGCACAAAGATATCTTTAGTATTCAAGATAAACCACAGACTATAATTAGCATTTTGTTAAGGAGTTAGCATTAATTTCGGTTCTTGTCTTTTTGGGCGTGTGTCTGTCTTACGCTTGCATGTAACTCATAAATAGACGCAATTATACAAAATTCTTATCAAAACCAAAAGTAATATTAAATATTTTTATAATAATAT
>JBDHYS010000247.1:0-3432 GCA_039811505.1 Paludibacteraceae bacterium
GTGTCATGCTTTATTTTTGCCAGCAAAGAAACTAAAGCAGCTCACTGATGACAATATGTACTAGGCCGAATGGTTACCAAATACGGACAAAGAAGCCCGAGCCGCTAATAACTAAGCCCTAGTTTTGCCCAACGGGCATGAACCGGCCAAACAGCTCTATGGTTATTTATATGCCTGTTTTGCAATGCAACAAGGGCATCTTCTTAATTTTGGTATTTATATGCATATTTCGGTGATACCCACCCAGCCATTTTGACTATAATAGGGCATGGAGGTTCAACATCATATCTCTTTCTTAGCCCAACTTCAATGGAAGTTATATGTGATGTGGCTGTCCATTAAGGATTTGTGATTTTTTATTTTTTCCGTGGGTACTACAGATTTTTTGTCTTATGGTGAAGGATGGAATTATTATCGCATGCCGCTGAAATCGTATTGGATTGTATTTGAGCACTCTATTGAGTTCCGAGGCGGCAACTGTGGGGTCTGAATGTTTATACATCGACTTGTGGTCATAAAAAATAACAATGCATAATTGATAGGGAAGTCACTTCTTTTAAGCTCTGTTAAAAACACCAGCAGGCTTAGTGTTTATTTTGTGGCTGAAATGGGTTTGTGAAATTGACTCCTTTTTGGTAACTTTATATCTGGTGGACAGAACATCGTTACAATCCCCCAACAAAATAAACATGCGAACCGTTGTTTTCTATTATGAACTGACAACTATTTTAATAAAATGAAAACTTTTCTATCAATAGCATTAATATGTATCACAACTTATTGCATCTATGGACAACCATCACAGTGGAATCAAACTAAACCCGGCACATGGCGATATGAAAGCAATTTGCCCACCATTGGGCATAAACTTCGTAATGGAAATTTAAGTGCCGAAGAAAATTTGACCTTTAAAAAGAATATCTCAACTCTTGTCGAATGGTTCAGGCAACATTATCCAATGCTGAATAGCCCTTCCGGTTATGATCTTCGTGCAATAAGTTCTTATGTTTGGAGCGATTACACTACGAAAACAGATTATGAATACGCCATACCCGGAGAGATAAGTTTTTTGTTTGAACTATTTCATGCTGATGGTAGTAAGTGGAAAATAGAACCACCCCGATATAGTTTTGAAATCAACGCAGTTTTTAGCGGAAATGGTGGGGTTTATTTTACACCGGAATCAATAGTTAACGATGGCTCAAAATACGATCAAACAGTTTCAGAAAAAGTAGATAGAGCCCTACAAATTCTTACTCAATATTTTCGGGTATATCCGCTTAAGGAAAGTCCCAGTCCGGGTATTGATGTTTACCAAGCTTATCGAGATGGGTGGCAAGAAAATGGAATACAAACTATAGTAGTGTATAATCCGCAAAGACCACCTTACTGGCTTTCTGTAACCGTTCAAGAAATGGCAGATGCTCATTTGGCGTATTACTCCCTATTTCAAAAAAAGGAAATTGACAGAATGATACTTGACCAATTGAGATTGGAAATTGCCGAATTTACGCCAGAAGAGTTGGCTGCTCCTGCCTATGCCGGACACGAATCACATTTTGTATTAAATGTAAATGGCAAGAAACAAGGTTATCAAATAATGCGTTTCAATCCGGCCTACTGGGATAAATCACTACCCATTTCTGCCATTCAACTTTTGACATTTAGAAATGAAAATTTAACAGACGGTGAAATGTTAGAACAAAAACAAAGAGCCTACCCTAACTACCCCCAGTTGTTTTTCAAACAAATTAAGTGGGACGGGGAGTTGGCGGGATTAGTCATAAAAAAATAACTATTAACATCAAATCTAAAAAAAATGAGGAAATTATTATTTACTGTTATCATTACTGTTATTACTTTTCAGGCGTTTAGTCAAGTTGATAGTACGAAAATGCAAATCCTTAACTATGAGGAGTCCAAATCTGTAATCATTTCAAAAGGCAGAAGTCTGTTGTTGGACATATTTATAGAAAATGATATGGTTAGAGTAAAAGAAATAAAAAATTATTTGATAGAAAAAGGTGAAGATGATAACTATATCGCATTATATCCTGCTGAATATTGGCTCATTTTATATTGGACGTGTGAATTTGAAGAATTGACAAACAATATAATAAAGTATGATTCTACAAAAATCGCAAGTTATTATACGAAGATTCCTCCTTCACAGGATATGCTTTCCTCTAAATTGCTCAATAAATCAAGAGAGAATGTTCAAACAATTACAAATTGGATTCAAAATGCAAATATCAGCAATGAGAAAAAAGATTTTCTTCAATTAAATTTTGAATCCCTGATAATGGTAAATGAGTCATTTCAAGACAATTTGAATAGTCAAGCAGACAATTTCCTTAAAGCATATCCCCAAACCGAATACAAAGATTTCACCCAAAAACACATAATATTTAAACTTGTCCCGAAAAATTGGGGAATGGCTTTCGAGTTTTTTAGTGGATACAGTGTTTTTACAGGAACCTTAAACAAAAGCTATACAAGCAATGTGCCTATAGGAGTTGCATTTGATATATGCTATAAAAGATTTGAATTATACCTACGTGATTATATCGGATTCAATAGCACAAAAAAAGATATTGATTATTCAAACGGAGTTTATTCAAAAGGTTCGTCAACAATGGTATTTATTCCAGAAGCCTCTTTGGGGTTTGCTGTTTTAGAAAATGACAGGTTTAAAATAGCTCCCTTCGCTGGAATTGGGGGGCTACTTATTTCTCCGCCATCAGGGAAAACAGTCAAAGAACCAGAACTGGATGAAGTTTCAATATCTGCATTTACTTATAATCTTGGAGTAAGTTATGATATAAAATTTAGCAAAAAAGGTTATTCGTTCCGCCCTAAATCGAGTTATGGCTTTTTAAGAGTTAGATATGGATATAACATTCCGAATTTTTCGAAAAAATATGATGGAGTTTCAGGTGCCACCCACTATGTAACTGTTGGAATTGGGGGATTTTCAAGAGGATTAAAACGTACAAAGTGATAATTCAAAAGAATGAAACAGCATGAGAATAAAATTAACAATCACATTTTTACCACTATTTCCAATAATAAGTGTTTTTTATTCGTGTGTCTGTGATGTGATTTTAAAAGATTTAGCTACGCTGAACTTCGTTTCCCCTGCGGTCGGAATGACCTTACCATTTGTTGTTTAGGGACAGTCATTCAATTGACAAGGGACAGTTGACAAGGGACAATTGAAAGTGGAGAGTTGAAAGTGGAGAGTTGAAAGTGGAAAATTGAGAGTTAAAATGGCTTTAGCCATGACATCCCTCACGAGTTTCACAGGTGCTTTTCTGTGTCATCCGTGCCATCCGTGTGTAGTGGCAATAAAACGCAAAAATCCCCGGCATATATTCATACCGGGGATTCTCTTTAAAACGGCGGCGACCTACTCTCCCACTTAATCGCAGT
>JBDHYS010000248.1:0-3430 GCA_039811505.1 Paludibacteraceae bacterium
CATCTTTTCCGTTTGTTGCTGTGGTTACATCGTAACCTTTTTCGGTCAAGAAAATAATGTATGGTCGTAAAAGATCGATTTCATCGTCCACCCAAAGTATTTTGTTCATATATTTTTTGAATAATTAGTAGTTTTGAAAAAAAGTCAAATTTTATTTTTTTGAAACAAACCGCAGCAGATTTTGCCTATTTCAAATAGAAATTCTTAAGAAATTCAAAATAGATGTCAAGTGCATTTTTTTTAATCATTTTGTCGAAATTTTCTCTCGTGATAATTAAATTTCTTTTGTTTACGCCTTGTGTTGCTTTTTGAATGGTTTGTTCTTTCAACAATCGCATAAAATAGGATTTCACAATTTCTGCATCGGTGAAATTTCCAACAAATATAACACTTTCCTTGTTAAATTCTTCCAATGTTACTTTCAAATTCATAGTGCTGTAATGTGAAGCATTGAAATTATCGATTGCGGTTTGGATGGTGTTGAAATTAAATCTGCCACCTTTCGGAATGTAAAATGCTACAAAATGGGTCGTATTAGGCTGATAATCAAATAAACCTTTGTATAGATTGGATTCATTTCGTTGCTCGATGTTGTTTTTGGAAACATTTTTATCTGTATTTTGAGCTGTTTTTTCGGTTTCTGTTTTTTCAACCAATTTTGTCCCGTCAATAATTTCTACTGTTGTTTTTTTGTTTGTAGGAGTTGTTTTTTCAGATGCTTTCAGCAGTGAATTAGGTGTGCTTTTTGCTAAAACATCTTGTTCAAATGCAAGATATTCATCAATTGTGAAAGTGCTTTTTAATTTTTCAAAATTCTCTTCCGAAATGATGATTTGTTCCACATTTATTTGTTGCATCAATTTCATCAATTCGCTATCGGTTGCAAGCGTGTTTTTGTACCAAACTGCTTCGTTATAAGATGCAATATTGAGAACAGAAAGGGCTCTTTTTGAAGTGTTGTCAATTTTGGTTAGAGCAAATCCAAAATCTTTAATCATAAAACGGGAAAAATTGAATATTGCCAAATTGTACTGTAATTTGTTGATTTCTTCATCAGAACCGTCCGTTACAAACAACAAACGATGAGGAGAAAATTTTAATTCCGAGAAATAATTTGATTCTCCTTCTTCATTTTGTTCATTAGAAATTTCACGTTTAGACAATAAAGTTCCCAAAGTTTGTCCTTGTTGTGCAATATTTCCTTGTTTCAATAGTGCCAAAATGTCTTTTGCAAGAGCACTAATTGAATTATCGGGATAATTTTCTACCAATTCATTTAGAGCCGTTGTGAATTTCTCGCTTCCTGTTGTTCGTCCGATGCTTAGTGTATTCAAAAACTCAAATTGAGGAATAAGCGTAGAAAGTGGATATTTGAGTTTCACGAGTTTTGTATTGTCAAAAACGGTTTGGAAATCACTTTTTGTAAACGCCGAATAGGTTTCGTTGTAAAGTTCGTCTTGCTCCACAAACATTTTTTGTTGGTTTTCAATGTAATTTGGATCAGCCAAAAGTTGTGCATTTTTACTTTCAGGATAATCGGTTAGAATCGTTTTTCTAAGCTCCGAAGCTGCATTTAAATCTTTTGTTTTTGATGCAAGTAAAAAGCGCTGGAACAAAACATCTAAATTTCGTTCATCGTTTGGAAATCTTTTCTGAAATTGCTGAAAAGTTTGATGTGCCAACGGATAATCTTCAATTTTGTCTTTGTAAATTATCCCCATTCCGTACAAACCATCTGCTATTTGTTGGTCGGATTTTTCTTTTTGAGCTGCTGTAAATGGAATTTGTGCCAAATGATAATCAACACTTTTTTTGTCATTTGTGATCACGAATTTTGGAATGTTTTCATCTGCATCACTGCTTAAAATCGTGCTATCGGAATGTGCAAGAAATGCGGTGTCGGTTTGCAGTGAAGTGTCAAAAAGTTGTTCCGACTTGTTGTTCCGTCTCCAATTATCTTCTAATTTTCTGTTTCCCCACTTTTTTCTAAAATCATTTTTTCCGTTATTGACGGTTACGGTATTGTAAAAATACCAATCGCTGCTGCCGCCAATTTGTGTCATCGGCATGCGAAAATCATCACTGTTTTTCTTCAATTCTTCGGCAAGTTTTTTATCTTCATCGGCTTTTTCTTCTGCTTTTATCTTTTCTATCGTGCGATTGATGGCAGCAAGGCGATCTTTTTCGTTCATTTTTGCCAAAGATTGTAAGCTGTCTTGCAAATGAACCACATTCCACTCTTTTACCAATTCGGAAAGAATTTCAGAACGTTTGTTGATTAATTCGTAATCGATATAATCGGGAGTATAAATTTTTGCCGCTTCGTCATAATATGGGTGAGCTTTTACATATTCCCTTTTTTTATAGTACATATTGCCCACAATTACCAACGGAACACCTTTTTCAACGCCATTTTTTGTGCTTTTTTCAATTGCCAAATCAAAATTTTTAACTGCTTTCACAGTATCTTTATTTTGTAAATAAATTTTTCCAATGGTCGTGTAAATTTGGTCTAAATAATCTTTGTTATTTTCATTCCGAGCCATTTTTTTTAATTTTTTTTCGGCTGTTTGTGGATTTTTTTCTTTCAGTTGCAAACTATTTAAAGTGGCATTAAAATCCATTTGATAAGTCGGAATGGATTTGGAAACGAGCGAATAATATTTAGCTGCTTCGGTAGAATTTCCGGTTTTTTCAAAAAGTTGTGCCAAAACAAAGTAAAAGCGGGTTCGTTGTTTTTTGTTTTTTTCGTGTTCAATGGCAATTTTCAAATAATCAATCGCATTTTTATATTCATTTTGCCGAATGGCTAAATCAGCCCAAACAGAAGCCATCAATCCTTTGTTTGATTTTGACAGATTTTCTATTTTCAGCTTACTAAGAATGCTTTCTGCTTCGTAAAGCCAATTTAATTCCACATAAGAACGAGCAATCCAAAGTTGTGATTTTTCCACCATTGGGGGCGTAGAAGCATAATGACGTGCGATGTAGGAAAACGTACTTGCCGCTCCGAGAAAATCGCCTTTATAAAATTCTGCTTCACCAAGCCGAATCCAAATGTTTCTTAATTCGGGATTAAATTCGTTTTGATTGTAAAATTGTTGATACGATTTGTCTTTTGCTTTTTTATAATTTCGCTCCGGTTTTTTCTTGATGGAATGCAGTTTGATTGCTTTTCTGTTTTTTTCAATCACTCTTTCCATATTGCTTGTTGCACTCGAGGCGTTGCTGTGATTGCTGATTACAAAAGGTTTGAGAAGTTCCGAAAAATCATCTGTATTTGCTTTTTCAATATTTTCCATCCCCTCAATGAAACTTTGTTGTCCATTGAATCCAATGTTGTATTTTGCCAACATCGCATGGTAACGGCGTGTCATAGCGGTGTTTTTGTTTGTAGAGCAACTGCTAACAAAAACAGAAAACAGAAGAA
>JBDHYS010000249.1:0-3418 GCA_039811505.1 Paludibacteraceae bacterium
GCATAAATACTATCAATTCTGTCAATAAAAAGATTGGCATAATTGTGTGGTAAATTGATTGGATACGGTTTTATATCGCCCGGAACAATATCTTTTCTGTACTGTGGATTTAATGTTCTGATTTCATCAATTGGAATGTTTAATACGTTGGAGATTTGCTCAAAATGAACCCGTTGATGTAATAAAATTGTGTCTGTCAATAGCGGAATCCGAATTTGCGAAGGACAAAGATTGTGCTCATTTGCATAATTCATAGAGTAATTGGCAGCAATAAAAATTGGAACATACGCACGCGTTTCGGCTGGAAGGAAAGGATAAATTTTCCAGAAATCTTTCTCACCTCCGGCTCTTCTGATGGCTTTGTTTACGTTTCCGGGTCCACAATTATAAGCTGCGATGGCAAGATGCCAATCTGAATAGATGCTGTGCAAATCTTTCAGATATTTTGCAGCTACTTTTGATGATTTTACCGGATCCATCCGTTCATCAACCAAAGTATTGACTTCCAAATTATACATTCTGCCGGTTGCAAGCATAAATTGCCAAATTCCCGTTGCTCCGGCTCTTGAAACGGCTCTTGGATTGAGTGCAGATTCGATAATCGGCAAGCATTTCAGCTCCAAAGGAATCCCCTCTTTTTCCAAAGCTGCTTCAAATATTGGAAAATAGTAACTGCTCAAACCCAATAAATATTCAACTTGATTTCGCCGTTTTTGCGTATAGATTTCGATAAACGATTTTACAGCACTGTTAAAAGGCATTTCAATTTCGTGAGGTAATTTTGTCAATCGTTCTTTGTATGTTGCATCGTCAGTATCGGGATTGGGAAGCGATTTACATTTGGAAGGTTTGCTTTTGTCAATTGCCCAATTTTCAAGTAAGTAATCGAGTGCACTTGTAAATTCTTCGGGAATAACCGTTGGCACAATTTTGATTGATTGTGTCTGGTTTTCTTTTTCTTTAGCTGAAATAGTTTCTTGATTCTTTTTCTGTTGAATTTCGCTTGAATGTACTACTTTTTTATGTTGTCCTGAAACAGAAAAACCTGACCAAAAGCAGAACAGAACAAGAGATATTATCGTTTTTTTTGTATATTTCATTCTCTATTTTTTAAAATCGAATGCTACATTGCAAACCGTAACCGTACTGATTGTTCGTTTGTATTGGGTTGTTAAAATTAATACGAGTCGGTGCAACATTCAGCACAAGATCCTGACTTATATCAAAATCGAATAATTGAGCATCCACATACGCATCAAGCATCACTATCGCATAAAAACCGATACTAAGAATAATGCTTAAATCTCTGTTTTGACGAAATTGATCTTGTGCACTTTTCAATCGAGTTTTATACGTATTGATTCCGCCGGGAAAGTTTTCGAGATTGTATCCTTTTGGCAAAATTTCCAAATGATAATTGGTTGTCTCATCGTTGTCGGAAATGTCTCTGTAAGCATGTTTGTAGGATGAATAACGACTATTATTCCACGAAATGGCATAACCAAAACCTAAAAATCCACCGTAAACAAAAGGCAGTTTCCAATATTTTTTATTGGCAATTTGACCAAAACCCGGAATGACTGCTCCCAACCAAATAGACTTCATCGGATCGGGTTTGAATGGTGTTTCTGTAACAATTTGCACCGTGTCAACGGCTGATGTGTTGATAATTGGTTGTTGCTCAATTACGCTTTTTTCAAGCGGATCAAAATAAATAATTTCACTTTCAGATGTTGGAATAGAATCATTTACCGATAATCTTCGATTAAAATCTTGCGAAAATGAAGAACCAATTATCCCCAAAATTAATATGTTTATTAAAATGAACTTCTTCAACTTGTGATAGATTATCGAAAAAAAGAGATTGTTTATTTGAGTGCTTTGTTCGTTCTTAAATTTTATCAAAAAGCTCCATAATTTTCATCAATTCTTCATCGTTTGAAAATGGAATGGTGATTTTTCCTTTACCTTTCTCATCGGAATTTAATGAAACTTTTGTGTTAAAAATTGTGCTGAGAGCTTTTTTTATCTCGTCCAATTCTTTTAACCCTTCCACATTGGAATTGGTTTTGTTCTTTTGTTTTCCGTCAAATGAGCCTGTTTCATTAAATTTTCGAACCATCTCTTCAATTTGACGTACGCTGTAAGAATTTTTTAAGATAAGATTGTAAAGTTTCAGCTGAATAGAAGGTTGCGAAACACCCAAAATAGCTCTTGCGTGTCCCATATCAATCAATTTGTCTTTAATTCCCATTTGCACTTCTGCAGGAAGATGGAGAAGCCGTAAATAATTGGCAATTGTTGCTCTTTTTTTTCCAACGCGGTCGCTCAATCTATCTTGTGTTAGATTGTATTCTTTCATCAATCTAAAAAACGTGAGGGCAATTTCGATAGCGTTAAGGTCTTCACGTTGAATGTTTTCAATCAACGCCATTTCCATAACCTGATCATCGTTTGCAGTTTTAATGTAAGCTGGAATTTTCTTTAATCCTATCGATTTTGATGCACGATAACGCCTTTCTCCGGCAATAATTTGGAATGTTCCATTTTCATTTGCTCGCAAAGTGATAGGGGAAATTACGCCCAATTCGCGGATTGAAGTTGCCAGTTCAGCCAAAGCACTCTCATCAAATAATTGACGAGGTTGGTTTGGATTGGGAATGATAAGATCAATATCCACTTCACTAATATAAGAAGAGCCGCTAACACCCACTGTGTCTATGTCAATCAAGGCACCAAGTCCTCTTCCTAATCCTTTGTTTTTTGCCATAACGAAAAGAGATTTTTTATTGTCTGTTTATTAACTCGTTTGCTAATTCTAAATAATTTGTTGTGCCGCGTGATTCGGGATCAAACATTGCAATTGGTTTTCCGTAACTTGGTGCTTCGCTCAATCGAACGTTTCTATAAATTACAGTGTTGAAAACCAACGTGTCAAAATGTTTTTTAACCTCTGCATACACTTGATTTGCCGAACGCAACCGATTATCGAACATTGTAATTAGAAAACCTTCAATTTCCAAACTCGTATTTAATTTGTTTTTAATAATCTTAATTGTATTTAGCAGTTTGCTGATTCCTTCGAGTGCAAAATATTCACTTTGAACGGGAATTATGACAGAATTAGATGCCGTCAACGAATTGACAGTGATCAATCCCAATGAAGGAGAGCAATCGATAAGGATAAAATCATAATTATCTTTTACCGACTGCAACATTTCGCTCATTGCAAATTCCCGATTATCTTTGTTCAAAAGCTCAATTTCTGCTCCAACTAAATCAATGTGTGATGGTAAAATAGATAGATTTTCTACCTCCGATTTCACGATAGCCCGATTGACAGGAACTCCATCTATCAAACATTCATACACCGTAAACTCAAGATTTCGAATGTCAATTCCCAATCCTGACGATGCGT
>JBDHYS010000250.1:0-3391 GCA_039811505.1 Paludibacteraceae bacterium
ATATGGCTTACAGAATCCAACACAACAATGCAATTGGACCTTACAAAGGTGGAATCCGTTTTCATAGTTCGGTTTCGCTTTCTATTTTGAAATTTTTGGCTTTTGAGCAGACTTTCAAAAATGCACTGACAACGCTTCCGATGGGTGGAGCAAAAGGAGGTTCAGATTTTAGTCCACGAGGAAAATCCAATGGAGAAATTATGCGTTTTTGTCAAGCATTGATGCTTGAATTGTGGCGAAATGTGGGTGCAGATACAGATGTTCCTGCTGGTGATATTGGAGTTGGTGGACGTGAAGTGGCTTATATGTACGGAATGTATAAAAAATTGGCACGTGAAAATACCGGTTCTTTCACCGGAAAAGGAATTGAATTTGGCGGTTCATTAATTCGCCCCGAAGCAACGGGATATGGTAACATTTACTTCCTGATGAATATGTTTAAATCTAAAGGAATTACCGATTTAAAAGGGCAAACGGTTGTAATTTCAGGTTCTGGAAATGTGGCAACCTACACAGCCGAAAAAGTTATAGAATTGGGTGGAAAGGTTGTTACGCTTTCCGATAGCGATGGATATATTTATGATCCCGATGGAATTGATAAAGAGAAACTTGCGTTTGTCTTTGAATTGAAAAATGTGTACAGAGGAAGAATCCGAGAATATGCTGAAAAATATGGCTGTAAATATGTGGAAGGTGGTCGCCCTTGGGGTGAAAAATGCACCATTGCACTCCCATCGGCAACTCAAAATGAAATTACAGGTGAAGATGCTCAAATGCTGATTAATAATGGCTGTATCGCAGTTTCAGAAGGTGCCAACATGCCTTCAACACCCGAAGCTGTCCATGTGTTTTTAAATAATAAGATTTTATATGCACCCGGAAAAGCTGCCAATGCCGGTGGAGTTTCTACATCCGGATTGGAAATGACGCAAAATTCGATGCGATTGAGCTGGACAAGAGAAGAAGTAGATGAAAAACTGCAACGAATAATGGGCGATATCCACAATGCATGCGTAAAATACGGGAAAGAAAAAGATGGTTATATCAATTATGTAAAAGGTGCTAACATTGCCGGATTTATGAAAGTGGCAAAAGCATTAATTGCTCAAGGTGTGGTGTAAATTCAGAAAATAAAGTTTAGAATTACGATAAAAACGTACGTTGAGCAGAAAATTATTATTGCTTCCGTACGTTTTTTTGTGTTTGTTTGGAAAAAAGCATTTCTAAATTGTATATTTGTAAAAAATAGAACTAATATCGAGCACTATGCCTTATTTATTATTCAAATCACTTGTTTTGCAGCACAATTCTCTATTTTCATTTTCGGAAAGAAAGGAAATTTGGAAATTACTGAAAATGTATTTGCAAAAAATGAAATTTTCCGAAAATCAACAAAAAGATTTTTTGATTGAAAAATTGGAAGTTTCTCATTTGCTTTTAAGCGAAATGGGATTGGGGAAGGCTGCTGTTTTAAGTTATTTGTTGGTTGAATCAATTGATTGTGAGCTTGTTGAAGTTGATGCGTTAAATAAAAGATTTGCTGTTTCGATTTCTCTGATTGTTGCTGGATTGAAACGAGTAAAGGGATTGTATGAGAAAAACACTTCTTTAGAAACTGAGAATTTCCGAAAACTTTTACTGAGTTTAGCAGAAGATGTGCGGGTAATTTTGATAATTATTGCTGTGCGGCTCTACACGATGCGTAATTTAAGTAAATATTTAGACGAAGAACAGCAACAAATTGCTCGTGAAAGTTCGTTTCTGTATGCTCCGCTTGCCCATCGTATGGGATTGTATACCATTAAAACAGAATTGGAAGATTTGTCTTTAAAACACACGAATAGAGATGTTTATAAAGATATAGCCAAAAAACTAAACGAAACAAAACGTTCTCGTGATAAATATATTGCCGAGTTTATTGAGCCGTTAAAAGAAAAAATGGAGGAAATTGGTTTTCACTTTGAAATAAAAGGACGAACTAAATCAATTCATTCGATTTATTCAAAAATTAAGAAGCAAAACACACCTTTTGAAAATATATACGATCTTTTTGCAATTCGAATTATTTTTGACACGCCAATTGAGAAAGAAAAAGCCATTTGCTGGCAAGCCTATTCTATTGTTGCGGATATGTATCAGCCCAATCCAAAGCGATTACGAGATTGGCTCTCAATTCCTAAAACAAACGGCTACGAAAGTCTTCATACCACCGTTTTAGGACCCAATAATAAATGGGTTGAAGTGCAAATACGAACCGAACGAATGAATGAAGTTGCCGAAAAAGGATTGGCGGCACATTGGAAATACAAAGGGCTAAAAGGTGAAAGTGGAATGGATGAGTGGTTGAAAAATGTGCGTGAGATTTTGGAAAATCCCGATTTGAATGCCATTGACTTTATGGACGAATTTAAATTGAATCTGTACGATAAAGAAGTATTTGTTTTTAGTCCCAAAGGAGATTTACACAAACTTCCAAAAGGTGCAACGGCTTTGGATTATGCATTTTCAATCCATTCCAATATCGGCTCGCAGTGCGTAGGTGCAAAAGTGAATGGACGACACGTGCAGATAAAATACCAATTAAACAATGGAGATCATGTAGAGGTTTTAACTTCTCCTACTCAAAAACCGAAACAATCGTGGCTCAATATTGTGGTTACTTCCAAAGCCAAAAATAAAATTCGTCAATCTTTGAAAGAAATTGAATTCAAAGATGCCGAAATGGGACGTGAAATTTTGATGAGGCGATTTAAAAACTGGAAAATTGAATTGGACGATGGAGCATTTTCCCGCCTTGCCAAAAAGAAAGGATACAAAGCCGTAAGCGATATGTATCAGGCTGTAGCGCAAGAAAAAATTGATCTTCATGACTTAAAAACACTTTACAACGAACTCGAAAACAAAGAAAATAATCCGGTTTTTATTGAAAATCGGACAGCAGAAAATTTCACAAAAGAAATTTCCACTTCTGATATTGGAACTAAAGAAGATGTCTTGGTCATCGATAATAATCTTAAAAATGTGGAGTATAAATTAGCAAAATGTTGTAACCCGATTTACGGCGATGATATTTTTGGATTTGTTTCGGTTGTGGGTGGAATTAAAATTCATAGAACAAACTGCCCGAATGCACCTCAAATGATTGAACGATTTGCTTATCGCATCATCAAAGCGAAATGGTCGAGCAAGTCGGGAGGTTCCCAATATTCGATAACGCTTAGAGTCGTTGGACACGATGATATTGGGATTGTTACCAATATTACATCTGTTATTTCTAAAGAAAAAGATGTGTTGCTTCGCTCCATCTCTATTGACACCAACGCAGGACTTTTCCAAGGCAATTTATCGCTAATGATAAACGACAATAAGAGCTTGGAAAATATTATTAAGA
>JBDHYS010000251.1:0-3385 GCA_039811505.1 Paludibacteraceae bacterium
AACTTCGAGACGGAATGAGTGTTAAAATAGTTGATTTAATTTCTGAATAAATAAAACTTTGAAATTCTAAAAAAAACAGATTTTCTAACCCTACAAACAATGAATTTATCCGAATTAAGCATAAAACGCCCCGTTCTCTCCACTGTTTTCATTTTAATAATTCTCCTACTTGGGATTATTGGATACACTTATTTACCCATTCGAGAATATCCAAGTGTTGATAATCCAATTATTACAGTTTCCGTTTCGTATCCGGGTGCAAATGCAGATGTAATCGAGAAACAGATAACAGAACCACTTGAACAGAATATTAATGGGATTCCGGGCATTCGTTCTCTAATGAGTTCGAGCCGACAAGGATTTTCGCAAATTACAGTCGAATTTGAATTGAGTGTCGATATGGAAACTGCGGCAAATGACGTTCGGGACAAAGTGTCGAGAGCACAACGATTTTTGCCACGAGATGTAGATCCACCTACAGTTTCAAAAGCCGATGCCGATTCTGACCCAATTTTACAAATCACAGTTCAAAGTGCCAATCGAAATTTGTTGGAACTGACTGAAATTGCCGAATTGACCGTAAAAGAACGATTACAAACCATCAAAGATGTAAGTGCAGTAGAAATTTGGGGGCAAAACAGATACGCAATGCGTTTGTGGTTAGATCCTGTAAAAATGGCTGCCTACAATATCACACCGTTAGACGTGAAAGCATCTTTGGACAAAGAAAACATTGAGTTGCCATCAGGAAGTATCGAAGGAGATCAGATTGAACGTTCTATCCGCACAATGGGATTGATGATTACTCCAGAAGAATTTAACAATTTGGTACTTCGTGAAGATGACAATCGCATTGTTCGATTTAGAGATGTCGGTTTTGCCGAATTGGATAGTGAAGATCGGAAAAATATCCTTCGACTGAATGGAATTCCGATGGTAAGTACAATCATCATTCCCCAACCCGGAGCCAATCAGATAAACATTGCCGATGAAGTAAAATTAAGAGTTGAACAAATAAAAAAAGATTTACCCGAAGATGTAGAATTAAAGGTGGTTTATGACAATACACAATTTATTCGTGCCTCCATTGCAGAAGTTCAATCCACTGTTTATGTGGCATTTATTTTGGTTGTGGTCATTATCTTTATGTTTTTACGAAATTGGCGTGTAACACTTATTCCGGCTTTAGCAATTCCTGTTTCGCTGATTGGGACATTTTTTGTAATGTATTTAGCAGGATTTTCAATTAATGTCCTTTCAATGCTTGCTGTCGTTTTGTCGGTTGGGTTGGTTGTAGATGATGCAATTGTGGTTGTGGAGAATATTTTCCAGAAAATAGAATTGGGAATGGCTCCCAAAAAAGCTGCGATTGAAGGTTCAAAAGAGATATTTTTTGCGGTTGTTTCTACCACTATCACGTTGGTTGCAGTATTTTTCCCGATTGTGTTTTTAGAAGGAATGACAGGAAGATTATTCCGCGAGTTTAGTATTGTAGTTTCCGGTTCTGTCCTTATTTCTGCTTTTGTAGCGTTAACATTTACCCCAATGTTATCATCTAAATTATTGACAAAAAGAGAAAAGAAAAATTGGTTTCAAACTAAAACAGAACCTTTTTTTGTGGGATTAAATAATGGCTATGAAAAATTATTAAATCTATTTTTAAATAAAAAATGGTTGATAATTCCAATCGTAACCGTTACGCTAATTGGTATATTTATTCTTTGGAAAGCGATTCCGTCCGAAATGGCTCCATTGGAAGATCGCTCGTCAATAGTGATGAGAACTTCTGCACCAGAAGGAGCTACTTTTGAATTTTTAAGAGATTATACCGATAAAATTTCTTCCATCGCCGATTCATTAGCACCTGAAAGAGAATCAGCTGTGAGTATGTCGCGAAGTGGATTTGGAATGGTGCGAATGGTTTTACCAAAAATTCAAGACAGGAAAAGATCACAAATGGAAATTGCAGACGGATTATCAAAAGCGGTGAGAAGTGAAACAGATGCACGAACATTTGTAATACAACAATCAACTTTCGGAGGAAGACGCGGAGGAATGCCGATACAATATGTGCTACAAGCTACCACAATAGACAAATTGGAAGAATTTATTCCTGTTTTTATGGATGAAGTTACCAAAAGTCCTTATTTTCAAATGTCTGATGTGAATTTGAAATTTACAAAACCCGAAACAAGAATTGTTATCGACCGTGATAAAGCGGCTCTGCTTGGAGTAAGCACTCGTGATATTGGACAAACGCTACAATATGCACTCAGCGGTCAGCGATTAGGATATTTTTATATGAATGGAAAACAATATCAGATTTTAGCAGAAATAAATCGACAACAACGCAACAAACCATTGGATTTGAAATCTATTTACATTAAAAACAATCAAAATGAGATGATTCAAATTGATAATTTAGTGCAATTGGAAGAAACTGTGGCACCTCCACAACTTTTTAGATACAATCGATTTAATTCAGCCACAATTTCAGCAGGTTTAGCTCCTGGATTTACGCTGGGAGATGGAATTGAAGAGATGGACAGAATCGCAAAAGCAACTTTAGATGACACTTTCAGAACGGCATTGGAAGGTGAATCGAGAAATTTCCGTGAAAGTTCTTCCAGTTTGATGTTTGCGTTTGCACTGGCTTTGATTCTGATTATTTTGATTTTATCGGCACAATTTGAAAGCTTCAAAGACCCATTTATAATCATGCTAACGGTGCCTTTAGCAATTGGTGGAGCACTTTTATTTATGTGGATTTCCGGCGTTACGATGAACATTTACAGTCAAATTGGATTGATAATGTTGATTGGATTGGTAGCAAAAAATGGAATTTTAATTGTGGAATTTGCAAACCAACGACAAGCTCTCGGAATGGAAAAACGTGAAGCAGTTCAAAAAGCTGCCGTACTTCGTTTGCGTCCAATTTTAATGACAAGTATTTCTACTGTTTTGGGGCTTTTGCCATTAGTTTTTGCATCGGGCGAAGGAGCAAACGGACGAATTGCAATGGGAATTGCAGTAGTAGGTGGTATGATTATTTCTACAATGCTCACTCTTTTTGTTATTCCTGCGATGTATATGTACATTGCAACCAATAGAAATAATAAAATTTCACATTAATTTGAAAAATTACGACAAAAATATGAAAAATAAAATTGTCCTTCTGTTTGCTTTGTTTCTTTTTTCACACAGTGGAAATGCTTTTGAATCACAAAGCTTAAGTAAATGTATTCAAATCGGATTGGAGCAAAATTTTGACATCCGAATTGCTAAAAAAGGACAACAAATTACCGAACAAAACGTAACATTAGGAAATGCAGGAATATTGCCAACCGTTGATTTAAACAGTGGAATAAATCTTTCAGGAAATAAA
>JBDHYS010000252.1:0-3368 GCA_039811505.1 Paludibacteraceae bacterium
GGCTGTTTCCATTTGTTGGATTCAGCCGTTTTTTTATGTATTAAATTAGCAAATGTTAGTTGTTTTTTTCTTTTGTTTTGTATCCTCGCTACTCCCTTAGTACTCCTATAGTACTCCCTTTATAAAGAGTAAATGTTGCGTTTATTCCTAAATTAACAATAAATCACATTTAGTATAGTTGTTGAAATGTTTTTTAAGAATTGGGTGGGCTGCATGTTGCTATAATGTTGCTCCTATGGAGCTTATCGTAGTGCCATCGGCGCGAAATTTTGGTAGTGTGCTAATTATTTGCTTTTGGTTCGATTGTCTTTTTTAGTTCGGTTGGTTTTTGCAGTAACAATGGAACGGCTGTGTGATTCCAAGTTTCTTCAAATTCCCAATTTTTGATTAGTGTTAATTTTTTATTGTAGTAATAAACCGGTTCAGGTTGCCTTTTCTTCAAAATGCTTCCGGTGTCCCATTTGTCGTTGCCGTTCAAATCGAGAAAAAGACGGAGATAATAATCGCCCGGCTCCAAATGTTCAATTAAAGTTCCTTTTTGTTCTGCCCGTTTTGTACGGATAATTTTTTCGTCTTTTGTCAAAACTTGCAGCATAGCAGTAGAATCAAATTGCTCTAAAAATATCTTCAAACTCGAATAATCTTCTAATGAACGGACACGCAATTCATTTTTCAATTTTTCATTGTGTAAACCAAAAATATCGGTTATCGTGGCAGAGTCAATGGATAATTGATACGTAGCCTCGGGAATCCATTTGTGATTTATTCTGAAATTCATTTTTGATGAATCTGCACTCTCAATTTCGAATTTTTGCGGAATTAAGATTGAGTCTTTTAATTGGCTAAAATGTATTTTTG
Source organism: Paludibacteraceae bacterium (assembly GCA_039811505.1). Classification (GTDB taxonomy): domain Bacteria; phylum Bacteroidota; class Bacteroidia; order Bacteroidales; family Paludibacteraceae; genus UPXZ01. The sequence continues at coordinate 859 of JBDHYS010000252.1, forward strand.
TGGTGTCAATTGATGAAACCGGCGTTGTGAATTTTATATTTATCGGATTGTATACATCAAAATTTCCACCCATATTTGTTTTTAGAGTTAGAAATTTTTCTTTTTCTTTATTAGCGGCTGTTGCCACTTTTGCGGCTTTTCTCATTGCAAGATGCAAGGTGTCTGTTTGAGGTGCAAGTTGGAAAAGCGAGTCGGTTTTCAAATAATCAATGGAAAGAGTGAGCGTATCTTGTTTCACAAGCATAGTGTCTGCAATCCAATACGTTAATGAATCCAATGTGGAGTTGATTTGTTCTATTATTTTATTATTCCAATTGAAATTGAGCGGTTTTATAGTAGGTGCTTTTTCGTTTTTCGTATTAAAAAAGATCGAAAATTTATTCGGTTGCAATCGTTCCGATTTGGCAAGATATTGACGTTTTGTATCGTCTTTGAAATATTTTAACACCACATCATTTGGAAAATATCGGATGGATTGAATAGTTTTGATTGTGTCAATCGTGATGGAATCTTTCCAAATTGTATCTTGTTTGAGAAAATGCTCCAATTTTGTTTTGTAAACTGTGTCCAAATAGGCTGCACCTTCGCCTAATTGGTACATATAATCGCGGTTCAAATCGTCCAAAGCAAAAACTCTGTAAATGCTGTCTTTCACGTTGTAAATGGTGAATTTTCCTTCATCGCCGCTTTTGTTGATTCGGTTGAAATGTTTGGTTAGGAAAGCACTGTCCGAAACGGTGTTGTGAATCCCAATTAAAATCCCTTTCATTGGATTTAAATCTTCTGAATTGATAACTACACCGACAATAAGCATCGTGTCAATGGAATTTCCTGTAGCAAATGAAAAATTGAAATCTTTTAAGATATTTCCTTCGTTATTGTCCACAATGGCATCGCCAAAACTGATAGAGTAGGTTGTGTTTTTCTGCAAAGAATCATTAAACGATACAACTATTTTTTTTCCATACGAGCGAATTTCGGGATTAGTGCGTTGTGGCGGCGAAATCAGTACATTCTTTGAAATATCTTTTAAGTTTATGTTTTCGTCAAATTCTATCTCAATCACATCTTTTTTCACATTAAGCGAATTGATTATTGGATTTGATTTTATCATTTTTGGCGGAATTTCATCTTTTGGACCTCCTTGTGGACCTTGTCCGCGGTTGGCACAAGAATAAATAATACTTATGATAAAAAGCGAATAAAGAATATATTTTAATGATTTCATACTGAAAAATGAAGTTTTTGTAGCGTAAATGAATTTAATTTGTTTTTAGAGCCAAAACTTGGTGTCCAATTGGACATTGAAGGCATTTTTTTAAATCACAATATTGTTTTTTTAGTTGAATAAATGCTTGTGTATCAAAGGCGTTTTTACTTTTAAAACCAAGTGAATCCCATTTTTGTATAATGGTGTTTTTTTCAGCAGGAATTTCTTCTAAAAAACTGAGTACTTTTTCAATATCTTCTCCTTTTTTCTTAAAAAAAACAAATAAAAATGGAATTACAGTATTGATAATGAGAATATCCACAGAATTTTTTCCGATTTTTTTTGTTGAAAACGGACTTTTTTTTCCAAATAAATAGTGATTTTGCCAATAATCCGAAACTTGATAAACGAAATGTGTTCTCAATTCTGCAATGTTTGTAGTTTTGATAATTTTTGAAAATAATTTGGACGATTTATGAATAAGCATCGCAAATTGTGCAATTCTGATGTGGGGAAAATTATCCGGTCGCAATCTTAGCAATTTCCACTGTGCACCCTCAATTGGCGTTAATCCGTATTTTGATTTTAAAAATTCGTATTCTTTTTTTAATTTTTGGAAATAATTATCTTCGTTTTCCTCTCCGTTTTTCTCCAATAATCCTGCTTGTCCAAAAAGCAATGCTTCGATTTGAAACAGATTGTCTTTATGCTTTCCCAAAATGGAAAGTGGCAATGATTTTGCCAAGTGCCAAAATGCTTGTCCATTTGTAGAAAAACCGAAACTTTGTGCCAACGAAACATAAAACGCCTCTTCCCAATGGTTCTGCGATACTGTAAGCAATGTTTCAATTGCTTCAACTTTGCTTTCAAGCCTTTCAATTAACAAACGGTTTTTCCAGCTGTTCATCACAAAAACAGGAACAGCTGATAATTTATCTTCGCATGGAATCCATTTTTTTTGAGCCAGAAGTTCGGTGTAATTCTCTAAAATATAGGGCGGAATGTCTAACTTCATTTGTGGAATCAATTCTCCGTTCGTCCTTCTTATTTCGGTGTCTATTTCATTCACCACGTGAAGAATTACCGAATCATAATTGGTGTCCAAATGGTGATTATGTCGAGTCCAATCGGAACTTTTCACATGAATTTCGATGTTTCCTGCCCAAACGATTCCGTCTATTTTTAGTTTGGCATTGAAAAAATCGGGTCCGGCATCGTTGTTTAACCTTCCCACATCAATTACCTCCACTTTCTGCCCGTCGTTTGTGTGAACAAATTGAGCCGAAAATAGTTTAAATTG
>JBDHYS010000253.1:0-3354 GCA_039811505.1 Paludibacteraceae bacterium
AGATATAAGGATAATAATTGGAATAAAAATATTTTTCCAAGAAACGCCAGCCGATTTTGCCATTTTATAAAGAGGAGCAGCAATTAATGCAACCACTGCGGGTCGAATGGATTTAAAAATCCTCTCCACAACGGTGTTTTCTCTAAAATTAATAAAAATCATTGCAATCAAAAGGATAATAGTAAACGAAGGTAAAATTGTTCCAAGCGAAGCCACAATGCTTCCTTTTAACCCTTTCAATTTGTAACCAATAAAGATGGACGTATTGATAGCAATTACACCCGGTGCAGATTGAGCCATCGCAAGCATATCAATAAAATCGGTTTCATTCATCCATTTTTTCTTTTCAACAACCTCTTTTTGAATCAAAGGAATCATTGCATAACCTCCACCAAACGTAAACGAACCGATACGGACAAAGGCTGAAAACAATTCCCAATAAATTGATTTTTTTTGCGATTTTTTTCTATTTTTGGTTGTTTTGTTCATTCTTTTTCTCTTGCTTTTGTAACCAATTCAATGTTTTGTTTTAGTTTTTTGTAACCCGCTCTAAGTATTGCCGAATTTTTGAATAATCGATTAAAATCATCTTCTGTTAAATTAATCCAATCATCATTTTGCCAATCGATTATCTCCTGTAATTGCATCAAATCTTTGTGTTGATGGGGTCTTGGACGTGTTTTATTCCAAGGACAAACATCATTACAAATATCACAACCAAATACATATCCCGACAGTTTTGGTTGAATAGAAGTGTCGATTTCTCCTTTTTTCTCAATCGTCTGATATGAAATACATTTTGAAGCATCAATGCCTTTGTTCAAAACAAGTGCCTGCGTGGGACAAGCATCAATACATTTCGTGCAGCGTCCGCAACCATCTTTCATTGGCTTATCATAATATAACTCCTTGTTTATCATCAAAATACCAATAAAGCAAAAAGAGCCTAAAATTGGATTTATCAACATTTTATTCCGTCCTATCCAACCTAAACCGGCTCGTTCTGCCCATCTTCTTTCAAACACAGGTGCAGAATCAACAAAACGGTGTTGAAATTTGGAGTTAAAACAATCTTCTCCGTATTTTTCACTTATTTTTTGCTCTAAAAGATACAGTTTTTCTTTAATTATGGTATGATAATCAATTTTACTGTATGCGTATTTTGAAATTTTGGGTACAGATTCTATCTGTTTTTGAGAAGGATAATAGTTGAGTAAAGTTACAATAATCGATTTACAACCCTCCACAATTAAGCGAGGATCGGTTCTTTTCTCAAAATTGCGTTCCAAATAGCTCATTTCTCCGTGCAGATTTTGTGATAACCACTTTTTAAGAAATTCTGCATCTTCATTCAGAAATTCTGCTTTTGCAATGCCACACGCATCAAATCCGATTTCAAGAGCTGTTTGTTTTATGAAATTTGTCAATGAATTAGATTATAAAATTTTCGACAGTTCACTTTTTAGTTGTTGAATGTTTTTATATTTCCCAATAATCGCTCCCGATTTATCCATCAAAAACAATGTAGGCAATTCGGTAACATTATACAAACGGGCAGCATAACCCGTATCGTCAATCACCGTTATCCACGGAATAGAAGAAACCGAATGGAGCCAAAACATTTTATTATTATCCAAAGAAATTTGATAAATTTCTAATGCTCTATTTTTATATTGGTCGTAGATTTGCCTCAATCTAAACGTATGATTTACAATGCTTTCTGATGAATAAGCAGCAAAATCTATTATGACCACTTTTCCTTTTTGCTCTGATAATTTTCTTTTGTATCCATTATGATCGGGCAATTCTATCTCCAAAAACCCACTCTCTTCTCCCACTTCAAACCGACTCCAATCAAAACCTTCATTTGCTCGTTTTTCTTGCAGAGCTCCTAAGACCAAACTATACAAATTTTTTGTCCGTTCGTATTCAGGCATTTTATTTTGAAACGAAGTAGCAATTGCACGGAAATAATTCAAATCTGTTTTCAGATAAGGCGAAAAGAGATACTGACCATTAACCTGCTGATACAATGCGAAATAACCTGCCATCGAAAGTGGATTAACAAGAATATTATTGAAAACTTCACGGCGATGAAAATCAAAATGTGCCTGAAAGCTATCGCGTAAAGATTGTTTTACTTGCTCATTTTTCTCTTCTTGCATTAAATCAAATTCTTGTTGCAAATCACGAACAGCTTTTCGCAATCGTTGAATCTCTTCCGATTGTTGCGAACCAGCAATTTTAGCTTCCAAAAGATTATTTGCACTCCCTTCAATTTCAATTTTTTCAATCGAATCAATACCCAAAACCAAACGTTCATTTCCAATAATCAGACGATAAAAATCGGGATAACGGGGAGATTTTACTTTGAATTGGAATTTTCCATTTTTTGAAATTTTCACAGAATCGATTAAACTATCTTTTAACAAACTGTTTTTTTCCAAATAAATCACCACTCCATCTGCATCAGTCAAATTCCCCGAAACAGAAAACGAACCCTGTTGATTGCAACCGGTAAGAATTAAAAGAGCTATAAAAAACAAAGAAAGTTTATTCATATATTATTTTAGCATCAATTGTTCTGAAATTTGATTCGATACCGATTCGCCTTTTAATGTTTTCACAATTTCCAATGCGAATTGAATAGCAACTCCGGGACCTTTTCCGGTAATCACATTACCATCTTTCACAACGAATTGTTTTGAGATAACAGCTCCGTTCAATTTATCTTCAAATCCGGGATAACATATTGCTTCTTTTCCCTCCAAAATTCCCAATTTGCCCAAAACAGAAGGTGCAGCGCAAATTGCGGCTATCATTTTTCCATTTTCATATTGTGAGGAAAGCAAATTGTTCAATTCTGTATGTCTGTTTAGATTTTCTGTCCCTACTCCACCTCCGGGCAAAATGAGCATATCGTTTTCACCAAATGTTACCTCTGAAAATAATTTATCGGCAATTATTTCTACACCATGCGCTCCTTTAACTTCTTTTTTCTCAGAAATAGAAATTGTTACCACATCTACTTCTGCTCTTCGCAAAATATCAATCGGTGCGATGGCTTCAATTTCTTCAAAGCCATCAGCAAGAAAAATAAACACTTTTTTCATATCACTTTTCAATTTATTTCAACTTAAAATTATATGTAATTGTACCTATTGCAATGTTATCGCCGGAAGTAAATCGTTGTTTTTTAGCTGTTTCAATAGCTGCATCACGCAATTGCTTGTCGGAAATTGTTGTAGGCTGTCCAATACTTGCATTGGTTACATTTCCGTTTTTATCCACTCGAATGGCAACTGTAACTTTTCCTTCTTCGTTGCTTCCGTAGGATGGAGAAACCAAAGAACC
>JBDHYS010000254.1:0-3349 GCA_039811505.1 Paludibacteraceae bacterium
TGTAAAATGAAACACGAATGTCAAAGTTGTATTTTTAATTCAAAAATCGCTTCATTGTTACGTACAGAGGACTTTTTGAGGTTAGGAGAAAATCATCTTGTACTCCGTTTTCAGAAAGGCGATACCATTGTGAAGCAAGGAACATATTCTACGAATGTGGTTTTCTTACGAAAGGGTGTGGTTAAATTACATCTTGCCGGACCTCATTACGAACAAATAGTGCGATTGGTAAAAGCTCCGACTTACTTGGGGTTTCCTACTACTTTTGGCGATAAAATCAATCAATATTCTATTACAGCCATTGTGGACACAGAAGTTTGTTTCATTGACATAAAAACATTTGAAGGAATTTTAAATTCCAATTCGACCTTTTCAAAAGAAATTATCCTCGATTTATGTCGAAATGAGCTCGATTCTTTTAGTCGATGTGCCAATAGAACACAAAAACAAGCTCGTGGTAATTTGGCTTCTTTTTTATTGGAACTTTCGGCTCAGATTTTTGATTCTAATACATTTGAACTGCCACTTACACAAACCGAAATAGGCAATTTGATAGATTCTACACGTGAAAGTGTAAACCGAATTTTATCTGAATTTCATGCCGATGGATTGATCTTTTTAGAGGGTAAAAAAATTACAATACTCAATCAAGACGTTTTAAATCTTGTGAGCAAAAATGGATAATTGATTTTTTTGTATAATATTTTGTCGTATCTTTGCACCAACTTTTCATATTTTTTATTTATGAGTCTGTTAAGCAATCTATTGGCTCAATATCAAGAGCCACAAAAAGCAAAAGCCTTAGGTTATTATCCCTATTTTCGACCGATAGAATCAGAACAAGACACAGTTGTTACGATACACGGAAAATCTGTTTTGATGTTCGGATCGAACAGTTATTTAGGATTGACAAATCATCCTCAAATAAAAGAGGCAGCTATAAAAGCAGTAGAAAAATATGGAACTGGTTGTGCCGGTTCACGATTTTTGAATGGAACATTGGACATTCACGTAGAATTGGAAGAGCGATTAGCCAAATTTGTCAACAAAGAATCGGCAATCGTGTTTTCTACCGGATTTAATGTCAATGCGGGAGTTATTCCTACACTCATCGGACGAAATGATTATTTGATTTATGATGAAACAAATCACGCTTCGATAATAGAAGGAAGGCGTTTGGTGAATGGGAATACATTAAAATACAGGCACAACAATATGGAGCATTTGGAAAAAATGCTTCAAAAATGCGAACCGGACAAAATAAAATTAATCGTTGCCGATGGTGTGTTTAGTATGGAAGGTGATTTGGTGAAACTTCCTGAAGTAGTGGCACTCTCTAAAAAATACAACGCATCTGTTTATATTGATGAAGCTCACTCGTTAGGAGTTTTTGGAAAAACAGGAGCAGGAGTTTGTGAACATTTTGGAGTTACAGATGATGTGGATTTGATAATGGGAACGTTTAGTAAGTCGCTCGGCACAATCGGAGGTTTTATTGCTGCTGATGAGCACATTATCAATTATTTAAAACATACAACACGCACATTGATTTTCAGTGCCTCGATTACGCCCGCATCAACTGCATCTGTTTTGGCAGCTCTTGATGTGATGAAAGAAGAACCTTGGCGTATGGAGCAATTGTGGGCAAATACACACAGAGCAACAAAGGCATTACGTGATGTAGGATTTGAAGTTGGACCAACAGAGTCGCCAATAATTCCATTGTACATAAGAGATAATATCAAAACGGGAATACTCGCAAAACTTTTGCTTGATGAAGGAGTTTTTGTCAATCCGGTAGTGGCACCTGCAGTAAGTCCCGGCGATTCCTTGATACGCTATTCATTGATGGCGACACACACTTTTGAACAGATTGATGAGTCAGTTCATAAAATTTCAAACGCCGCTCGACAATTGGGTATCATTGAATAAAGAGGCAAGCAAAGAAACAAAATTTTATCACTAAAATTATCTAATATGAAAAGATGAAAATCGAAAAAGTATTAGATAATTTATTTTTTTATAAAGCTGTTAAAAAACATTCACTATAAAATGATAACTATCTCTAATTTAGCCATTCAGTTTGGCAAACGCATACTTTTTTCTGATGTGAATTTGAAATTTACATCTGGCAATTGTTATGGAATAATTGGTGCAAACGGTGCCGGAAAATCGACACTTATTCGCATATTGAGTGGAGAATTAGATCCCACGCGAGGAAATGTACAATTTGGACCCGGCGAGCGGCTTTCAGTTCTAAAACAAGACCACTTTGAGTTTGACGAATTTTCAGTCTTGGATACGGTAATGATGGGACATGAAAAACTTTGGAAGGTGAAGGAAGAAAAAGACGCAATTTATTTAAAAGAGGATTTTTCCGATGCCGATGGAATAAGGGCATCCGAATTGGAAGAAAAATTTGCCGAAATGGATGGCTGGAATGCTGAAAGTGATGCTGCAATGTTGCTTAGCGGACTTGGAGTAAAAGAGGATAAGCATTATCTCCTGATGAAAGAGTTGAGCGGAAAAGAAAAGGTAAAAATATTGCTGGCACGCGCTTTATTCGGAAAACCGGACAATCTTTTGCTTGATGAACCGACAAACGATTTGGATTTGGAAACTGTAATGTGGTTGGAAGATTATTTGGCAAATTATGAAAATACTGTTTTGGTTGTATCTCACGACCGACATTTTTTAGATGCAGTGAGTACGCATACGGTTGATATTGATTATGGAAAAGTCTCATTGTTTGCAGGAAATTATTCATTTTGGTACGAATCAAGTCAATTAGCACTTGAGCAACAACGAAATCAGAACAAAAAAGCAGATGAAAAAAGGAAGGAATTAGAAGAGTTTATCCGTAGATTTAGTGCCAACGTAGCAAAATCAAAACAAGCTACAAGCAGAAGAAAAATGTTGGAGAAACTGAATGTAGAGGAAATTCAACCTTCCACTCGCCGCTATCCTGGTATAATTTTCACACCCGAAAGAGAACCCGGAAATATGGTGCTCGAAGTGGCTGGGCTAACTAAAAAAACCGATGACGGCGAAGTGCTTTTCAAAGATGTCAATTTTAATGTGGAGAAAAATGATAAAATCGCTTTTGTAAGTCGTGATCCGCGTGCAATGACAGCTTTTTTTGAAATCATCAACGGTTTGGACAACAATCATCAAGGAACGTATAATTGGGGTGTTACAATTACCCACGCTTATTTACCACTTGATAATTCTCCATTTTTCAACACCGATTTGAGCATTTCCGATTGGTTTGCACAGTTTTCTTCCGATACGACAGAATCGTTCATACGAAGCTATTTAGGAAAAATGCTTTTCAGTGGCGAAGAAATAT
>JBDHYS010000255.1:0-3348 GCA_039811505.1 Paludibacteraceae bacterium
TTAAAAGGAGTCTATTTGGTTGTCGTTAAAGATATAAACAACACAACTTACTCACAAAAAATTATTGTAAGATAAATTATATTAATAAAAATTATTTTCCATAAATAAATTTAATCAAAAACAATGAAACACATGAAAAAATTAACAACAAAAGTGTTTTTTACACTTGTATCCCTTCTTTTATGGTCGGGAATAAGTTTAGCTCAACCGACAAGTGGTCCCGGCATAGACCCTAAATCACGATTGCTTATCGATTTTGAAGATGGGAACATTAGTGGGTGGACTACTAATAAAATCAATGCGGGAAATAACAGTCCAAGCATAGAATTGATGGATGCCAACAACGGAGATCCGGTGCGTTTTGGTAGATATGCCATAAAACTTAATTGGGATTTTCGGACGGGTTCGGGTACGATTGGTAATTTATTTAATCCACCTTCAGCATCATTAAAATTACAGCTGCGGAAAATACCGCTAACCTAAGATTCGGTATGTGGATATACGTTTCACCTGAATGTAACGGGAACTTATGGTTCCGAATTCAAATGTCCAGTCCCGCCGCATCTACGCCTGCCGGTGGACCTAATGTTGCTCAGTGGGGAGGTGAGTTTTCATACAACATGGATTGGACTGGATGGAAATATTGCGAATTTTCCGTTCCAAACAATCATTATAACAAAGAACTCGGTCCTTGGGCATATGCAAGTCCCTCTTATGCCGTATTTAGATTTTTACAGGTAGTTGGTGGCACTCGACAACAAACAAACGGTTATGTTATCATAGACAATATGCGTATCAGTACAGCTACTGAGGACAGAACTCCTCCAACCATAAGCACCGTAACCGGAAATGGGACAAATTTAAGCGGAGCATCTTTTGACACAAGAACTGTTTCTTTATCAGCAACATACAGCGATCCTGCAAGCAACACGAGCGGTATCAATGCTACAAGTGCCAAATTTATTGTAAATGGTGTTACTTACAAGACAGGAGATACAGGATTTACTTCAGATGCTACAACAGCTACACTAACAGGTTTAACTCTTCCTAATGGGTCAAATACAGTTGTAACACATATAGAAGATAATTTTGGACATATAACTACACGTAGTGCTACATTTACGGTATCAGGAGCAGAAGGTGCTGTTCTCTCTCTTTTACCTGATGCAAGTGCGTATGTTGGTAATGTTTTCAATATGAATATAAATACTACTGATCAAAAAGATGTGAAAGAAATGACGGTTGTAATGGATTTGGAAGGTGCTTCAGTAGATGCATCCGGTGGAGTAGAATTTGCTTCATCTGCTGTGGGAAGTACCTATTCTTTTAACGCTTCTACAGGACGCTTAACTATTAATTTGGTGAATAATATTGAAACAGCAACAGCAGGAGCTGGCACCATAGCAACAATAAAAGCAAAAATACCTGTAAACAGTGATGAAAATGCCGTATTCCGAGCAATTCCTGTTTCTACTAATGTAAAGTATGCTGATAATTCAACCTCTTCAATTACATTATTTTCAACCCTTACAAAAAATATAAGTGCTGTTTATAATTTCACTGTTCTTAAACGTATAATTGGAGTCAATGGAGAGATTTTGGTTACTGATAAATCTGAGAATCCGGTTTCAGGAGCTACTGTAACAGCGTATGATATTGTTGGTGCTGATGGAATTGGAGCACTAATTGCTTCAGGCACAACAGATGCAAATGGAATTGCAACTTTCAATTTTGCAACTTCACAGAAGAATATCTTTCTTAGTGCTGAAAAAGGTGGTAGCTATTCGTATATTCAAAATGTATTAACGTTATTACCTCGATTAACGAATAAACCATCAGGCATTCGCTCAGGTACAACCGAAGATCCAAGTACCTCAAAAACTATAACTTGGTTGTCTAACATCATTACTTCGTCTTCACAATCACAAGTAAGATTTGCAAAAAAACCTGAATCTGGATTGCCTTCATTCACTATAAAATCTGGCGAAACAAAAATGCTTGAATTTCCGAACGCAGTGAGTAACTCTACCAGCGGTGTTGCAAAAGGAAGTAGAGTTACTCTTACTGGTTTAACTCCCAATACAACATACATATATCAAGTGGGAGATGGAACAAACTGGTCTGACGAGATGGAATTTACAACTACATTGGCTACCGATAAATTTTCGTTTAGCGCTTATGGTGATTTGCAAGCATCAAGCACTGGAAATATGGATATGTGGCTTGCAGCAGCAAATACGATTCAGTCAGAACCTACAAAACCTTTCTTTAGTTTAAATGTAGGTGATATTGTAGATGCCGACACTCGTTGGGATTATCATTCATACTATTCGTATCTATTTGATCAACGTCCCTCTTATGCAACCATCGATATGGTTTCTTCGTATGGAAATCATGAATATATAGGAAGTGCTAACGACGAAGCACCTAATTATAAATTTTTAGCAGGTCATCCAAAACCAGCGGTATCACCCAACTATAATGATGCAGCAGTAGGCGACGGTTCATATTATGCAGTATATGGAAATATGGTGGTGGTAGGACTTGATTGGGAACCACGTGGCGGTGGTTTTTCTGCTGCTACACGTCAAACTGAACAGGCAAAATGGATGGATGAAGTATTTACAGCCCACGCAGATAAAACATGGAAAATAGTTACTCTTCACTACCCTATTTATCCGTCTGAGTCTACTTCTGGTTCACAAAACAGATTTCAACCGATATTTGACAAACACAACGTACAATTAGTATTCTGTGGACACGGACACACTTATCGTCGTGCTGTTGTACAAAACAAAGCAACTGTCCAACAAGCAGCTGGGAATACTGCTTTTGGAGTTCTTCCAAGTGGTCCCAAAACATTGCATTGGGAGATGGGAGGAATGGCACCTAATACAGGTGAAGCAAGTCGGAAATGGCTTTTTGCTGAAGTTGATGGAGGTAAAATCAATTTTACAACAAGAAATGTTAACAACATCGTAGTAGAAAATCAAAGCTTTACACTTTATGCCACAGACCAACATGCTGAAAAATTTAATATTACATTCAACGAGATTGACGATTTTGGTACACTTACTGCTTTTGTCAATGATGTGGCAATAAACAGTGGGGATAAAGTATATTTTGAAAAAAATGTTGTTTTCACTGCAACTCCAATTGAAAACTACAAAGTTAAAGAGTGGAAAGTAAATGGAGTAGTAGTTGGTGATGATAGTGATTCGTACACATTAAAAGTTACTGCTAATGCAACTGTTTCCGTAGTATACGAAATGATAACTAGTTTAGAAAATCAATTTTTAAACGAACTAAAAATTTATCCAAACCCAATTAGTAACGTATTACACATTG
>JBDHYS010000256.1:0-3344 GCA_039811505.1 Paludibacteraceae bacterium
GCCTACTACTTTTTCCACTTCGGGAAATTTTTCGAGGATGATTTTGGAGGCTTTGGAAACCGCCTCAATGGACGTATTCAGGTTGCTGCCCGGCAACACCCTTGTATCTACGGCAAAATCACCTTCGGGCAATGACGGGATAAATTCGCCGCCGAGTGTGGTAAGCACAAAAACCGCCGCCACAAACAAACCTAAAACGGTTGCAAGAACTACTTTTTGGTAGCGCAGCACTTTGGACAGGTATTTTTGAAAAAAAAGTCCAGCTCGTCTGTTTGGAAAAACAAATGTGAAATCGGCAATTTTAGCACCATGTTCTTCGTAATATTTTGAAGCGATTTTTTGTAAAAAAGGTTGCATTGGATAATTTTTAATTTGTTCGCTAAAATAACTATTTTTATTCATATTTGGATAGGTCAATTTATTTTTTCTTACTTTTGTTTTTTTATTGCACATAGTTTTAAGAAATTTATCAGTAAAATAAATGATAGGAACACTCGTAAATACGGCAGCAGTTATTGTTGGCGGAACAATAGGATATTTTCTAAAAAACGGAATGCCTAAAAGAATTGAAAAAATTTATTTTCAAATTATGGGCGTTTTTACCATTGCCATCGGAACAAGTATGGTGGCTGGAATGGATCGGATTTTAATTATCCTTTTAAGCATGGTTTTAGGCGGGCTTTTGGGAGAATGGATTGATCTTGAAAAACGAGTTGAGCAAATAAGTGAATATTTGAAAAAGAAACTCCGAATCGGTAGTGAGCGATTTTCAGAAGGACTTATTACCTCTTTTTTGATGTTTTGTGTCGGTGCGATGACCATTGTTGGAGCAATAGAAGAGGGTACAACCGGAACTTCAGATTTGCTACTCACAAAGTCGATTATGGACGGAATGGCTTCAATCATTTTTGCATCTGCTTTTGGTATTGGAGTTATTTTTTCGGCAATTCCACTCTTTATTTTTCAAGGTTCCATCACGCTTATTGCTAAAATTTTTGGTGATTTTCTTTCGTTAGAAACTATAAAAGCACTCTCCAATGTGGGCGGAATTTTGATAATTGGATTGGGAATAAATGTTTTGGGAATAAAAAAACTCCGAATAATGAACATGATACCTGCTTTGGCTGTTGTAATACTGCTTATGTGGTTATTTTCAGATTTTCACACACTATAAAAGTATGGACATATTACGCATATCTATTTGGTTTTTAGTTGGTTATTTGAGTGTTTCGTTGTTTCGATTACTCCATTTATACTATTTGCATAATCAGTATAGTAAGAAAAATCGCCCCGATTTTAAAAAAAAAGAGTTGAATAGGAAAATTTTCAGAAAAAACCTCTTTTTTATGCCGTTTATTTATTTAGTGATTTGGCTGATAAGTAGTTCTTTCTTTTTCTCACATTATTCTTCCAATTCCATTGTGCTTGATGGACTGATAATCGGTGTTTTCTGGTTTTGTGTAAGTATTTTCTTTGATTTTTTAATCTTTACTTTTGTGAAAAAACGTTTTCAAATAACGTTGAAAGATATTTATATGACAACGCAACCTTGGATTTCATTGTCATATTATGCAGTTTTAATCAGTCCATTGATTTTTTCTTTTATTCTTCAATAAGAAATTCAGATATGTTTCGTAAAAAAACAAATTGTTAATAAAAACTGTTATTACTTTTTTATAAAGTCTCTAAATAAATTTTATGAGTAGAAAACAAATTTTTGAACAAAGAATAGCTTCTTTACAAAAAATGGAAGAAGTGGCTATTTCCAAACAACATTTAAAAGGGAAACTTACAGCTCGTGAGCGGTTAAATATTCTGTTCGATGAAGGAACTTTTTTTGAATTGAATACATTTGTCGAACCAAGCAAAGAGATTAAAAAAACGCAAAACTCATTTGGCGATGGTGTTGTTGTAGGACGTGGATTAGTGCAGGGACGAAGTGTTTTTGCTTACGCTCAAGATTTTACCGTTATGGGTGGTTCGTTGGGCTATACGCACGGAATGAAAATTGCCAAAGTGCAAGAAATGGCACTTAAATTTGGTGCTCCGTGTGTCGGTTTAATTGACAGTGGCGGCGCTCGAATTCAAGAAGGCGTAAAAAGTCTTTCGGCGTATGCAAGGATTTTTAAAAACAATGTTCGTTCGTCAGGAATTATTCCGCAAATAAGTGTTATTCTCGGTCCTGCTGCTGGAGGAGCTGTTTATTCTCCTGCTATTACCGATTTTATCATTATGACAAACAATACCTCTTATATGTTTGTAACAGGTCCCGATGTGGTGAAAGAAGTTTTGAATCAAGATATCACAATGGATGAATTGGGCGGTGGAAATGTGCACGCAGAAAAAAGTGGCGTTGCTCATTTTGTGTTTGAAGACGAAGAACACGCCATTTTGCAGGTAAGAAAATTGCTTTCTTATATTCCACTGAATAATTTTGATCCGCTTCCTGTTACAAATGATGTGGATTTCAACGAAGAACGGCAAGAATATTTGAATATGATTGTCCCTGATGATCCAAATCGTCCGTATGATATGAAAGAAATTATCAATATTTTGATTGATAACAACTCGTTTTTAGAAATTCACGAAAAATTTGCTCAAAATATTATCGTTGGTTTTGCCCGTTTAGATGGAAAAACAATAGGAATTGTAGCCAATCAACCAAAATCGATGGCAGGAACATTGGATATAAACGCAAGTATAAAAGGGGCAAGATTTGTCCGTTTTTGCGACTCATTTAATATCCCATTGTTGGTTTTAGAAGATGTGCCCGGTTTTCTTCCCGGAATGGAACAAGAACACAGCGGAATTATCCGAAATGGTGCAAAATTACTGTATGCATTTTGTGAAGCAACTGTTCCGCGTATTACCATTATCACTCGAAAAGCGTATGGAGGTGCATTTGTGGTGATGAATAGTTTGGGAATCGGAGGCGATTTCAATTTTGCGTGGCCCACCGCAGAAGTTGCTGTAATGGGACCTTCGGGTGCAATTAAAATTGTGAATAGAAAAGAAATTTCAGAATTGGAAGGTGCTGAAAAAGAGAAATTAGAAAGACTCTTGACTGAAAAATACAAAGAAGAAATTGCCAATCCATTTAATGCTGAAGGGCTTGGAATGATTGATGATGTTATTTTGCCGTCCGATACACGAAAAGTTTTGATTACTGCTTTTGATATTTTATCCAACAAGCAATATTCACAACCGGAACGGAAACACGGAAATATTCCACTATAAAAAAATTACGTTTGTTTCAAAAACAAAAAAATATGAATAAAAAAATTCTTATTGCTAATAGAAACGAAATAGCTATTCGTATTATTCGTTCGGCAAAAAAAATGGGT
>JBDHYS010000257.1:0-3330 GCA_039811505.1 Paludibacteraceae bacterium
GATTAGGTGGGATTGAAAACATTGTCAAAGTCCGCATAAATCATATTGGAGAAATAGTATCCATTGGGGAGTATTAAAATGATAACCCTCCAACTTTTCCAAAGTTTTAAAACTTTGGAAAAGTTTACGAAACTTAAAATAAATAGAAAGCCTAATAAAAGCAATTAAAACAATTACCCATTATGTCCAAACCCGCACTCAAAAAAGAACTTCAACGCTTAACCAAAAAGCAATTTGTGGAGCAAATTCTCGATTTGTACGATAAAAACAAAGCTGTGAAGGAGTTTTACAAATTTTATCTGAATCCGAATAACGAAAAAGAATTGACTGAAAAGTACAAGAAAATTATCCAAAAGGAATTTGGATGGATAAATCCGGAACGTGCAGGGTTGAAATACTCCGTTGCGAAGCGGGCTATTTCCGATTTTAAAAACCTACAACCTTCGCCCGTGGCAATCGCGGATGTGATGTTTACATTGCCAGAATGTGTCTGCCGGTTCTCTTACGAATATGGCAACATGACCGAGTCTTATTATAATGGGGCGTCCAATAATTTTGACACTGCTTTAAAATTCATAGAAAAACATAAGTTATTGGAACAATTTAAATTACGTGTAAAGCAATGAGTAAGATGGGCTTCGCCTTGTGGGTACGGCTTTGTTGATGAGATTGAAAGTGTATATTATGATTATTACAGTGAATAATTCTACTCACGGGACGACTTCCAGTCACCCCGTGAGTAAAACTAAAAAATAATACCAAAATGCACTTCGAAAAAGGAGATATTTATCATATTTACAATCAGGGAAATAACCGGCAACGGATATTCTTTGAGCGGGAAAACTATCTGTTTTTTCTCCGAAAGATGCGCGAACACCTGCTACCACACGTTAATATTTTGGCTTATTGCTTGATGCCGAATCATTTTCATTGGATGGTAGAGGTTGTCAGTGGGAGTGCGACTCAAAGTCGCACCCCCACTGACACACCAGAATTAAACAAATCTATCGGGATTTTATTGTCATCATACACTCGGGCAATCAATAAACAGCAAAACAGAAGCGGTTCGCTATTTCGTCTTAAAACCAAAGCCGAATGCCTAACCGCTACAAAGGGCATAACACCTTCGTTCTATAAAACGGAATTTGGCACTCGAATCAATACGCATTATCCTGAGGATGAATATTTGCAAATATGTTTCAATTATATTCATCAAAATCCAGTAAAATCGGGATTGGTGAATAAGCCAGAAGATTGGGAATTTTCCTCTTATAGAGATTATTTAGGTGTGAGAAACGGAACACTTGTGGACAAAAAAAGATGCTACGAGTTAGAATTAAAATTCAACTCACAAGGTAGCTTTTAGTAAATGCAAGTGGGAGTGAGACTTCAAGTCGCACTCCCACTTCACATCACCTGATAACAACTTCGAAAGCCTTACATTAAATATTATTACCATGATTAAACGTACACTTTATTTTGGAAATCCTGCTTATTTATCTTTAAAGCAAAATCAATTGGTTATTCACTTGCCTGAGGTGGTAAAAAGTGACTTACCCGAAGGATTCAAAGAAAAATCTACTGCAACAATTCCTATTGAAGATATTGGTGTTGTGGTTTTGGACAATCAGCAGATTACGATTACACATGGTTTGATTGAAAAATTGTTAGAAAACAATTGTGCTTTAATCACTTGCGACAGCAAACGTATGCCTTTTGGTTTACTGCTTCCACTTTCCGGAAACACAATTCAGACCGAAAGATTCAAAGAGCAAATAAATGCAACATTGCCTTTGAAAAAGCAACTATGGCAACAAACGGTACAAGCTAAGATTGAAAATCAAGCTTATCTTTTAAAAAAAAACACGGGCGTTGTTGTAAAAAATATGGAATCTTGGGCTGCCAATGTAAAAAGTGGCGATCCGGATAATTATGAAGCAAGAGCAGCCGTTTATTATTGGGCAAATTTTTTCCCGAGAATAAAAAATTTCACCCGAAATCGTGAAGGGATACCACCCAACGACCTGTTAAATTACGGATATGCGATACTGAGAGCCCTTGTGGCACGTGGCTTAGTTTCATCGGGCTTACTTCCCACTCTTGGTATTTATCATCGCAATAAATACAATGCCTATTGCTTAGCCGATGACATTATGGAACCTTATCGTCCGTTTGTTGACGAATTGGTTTCTGAAATTGTGAACGAATATGCCGATTTTTCTACTATTACGCAACCAATAAAAGCAAAACTACTAACCATTCCTGTACTCGATGTGGTGATAAACGAGCAGCGGAGTCCGTTAATGATTGCTGTTTCACAAACCACATCATCATTATACCAATGTTTTGCGGGCGAAATAAGAAAAATTAAATATCCTTCATTTGAGAAATAAAGATGAAAAACACTTTTATTAAAAAATGCAACGATTTAGCGAATACAGAATTATGTGGGTTATGGTCTTTTTCGATTTACCAACTGAAACCAAAAAAGACAAAAAAATTTATGCCGCATTTCGGAAAAATTTGCTCGATGATGGTTTCACAATGTTTCAATTTTCTATCTATTTACGCCATTGTGCAAGTGCCGAAAATGCCGATGTACATATTAAACGGGTGAAAAAATTGTTACCCGAAAAAGGACATATCGGAATTTTGAGTATCACCGATAAGCAATATGGGAAAATGGAGATTTTCTATGGCAAAAAACAGAAAGAAAAAGAAACGCCCTATCAACAATTAGAGTTGTTTTAGCAAAAAAAATCCTGCCCATAAGGCAGGATTTTTATTTGATAAACAAGATTTTTTTATTCCTAATTCCACTTCTAACTCTTTGATTTCAGTTGATTTACATACATCGTGTTGTTTATCAATGTCAAAGATACAAATTTTGAAAGCAAATCACAACGCCTGTGCATTTATAGCAATTTGTACCCAGTTGTTTATCAATGTCAAAGATACAAATTTTGAAAGCAAATCACAACCTAAACGGTCGCCACCTAATGTTACTTGTGTTGTTTATCAATGTCAAAGATACAAATTTTGAAAGCAAATCACAACAATCGTTGAAGAAGTTAGAAAAACAATGGAGTTGTTTATCAATGTCAAAGATACAAATTTTGAAAGCAAATCACAACAGCGATTTCTCTCTTTCTACATATTTCCCAGTTGTTTATCAATGTCAAAGATACAAATTTTGAAAGCAAATCACAACCAATGGAAGGAATGATTTATCCTTGGAAAAGTTGTTTATCAATGTCAAAGATACAAATTTTGAAAGCAAATCACAACTTGATTATATAAACAATTATATTATATAAAGTTGTTTATCAA
>JBDHYS010000258.1:0-3322 GCA_039811505.1 Paludibacteraceae bacterium
CATTTTGAAAAACAAAAAATGAAGTTGCACGCTCAACTTTCACTTTTACCCAAAAACGCTGCTCAATGACATTATCCATCAGAAGATGAAAATTTGTTCGTGGAATATCATTAAAACATTTTAAACAAAATTGTTTTTCGCCCGTTTGAAGTGTATCGTTGCACACAATACACAAATTTGGATATAACAAATTTATTAAATGGCTGAAAAGCATAATGTTATTTTAGCATTATTAATTCTATATAGCAAAAAATGCCATTATCTTGGGAACGAAAATCAACAAACCTACGATTGCTGCTGCTAACGCACAAATTAAAACTGATCCGGCTGCAATATCTTTGATTTTTCCAGCGGTTTTCTCTTTTTCGGGCGAAATTTTATCCACGATCAACTCAATCGAAGTGTTGAATAATTCGGCACCAATTACCATTCCGAAACAGATGAAAATTATCATCCATTCAATGATTGACACTTTCAGCAAAAAACCAAAAAGCAAAACCAAAAAAGCCACAATTCCGTGAATTTTAATATTGGTTCCCATCTTAAATCCTTGCACAATTCCGTTCCAAGCATACTTAAAACTAAGCACTCTTTTTTTCATACATCGCCGTTTTTTCTTTTCTACAAAAATAGGAAAATAAAATGATTGACGGATTTTATAAAAAAAATTAGTTCCCGATTTGTATTTTAATTTTTAAAAAACACAAATTTTTAGAAAGATATTGTATAGTTTTGCTTTCTCTTAATACTGCAAAAAATTAAAAAAACAAGCAATGCAACTTCAAATTAGAAAAACAGATGACGGTTCAGAAACATTTTATGTAGATGAAATTGATGAATGTTACCATTCAACAAACGGTGCAATTCAAGAATCGAATCATATTTTTATTCAGGAAGGATTGAAAAAATGTACAAAAGAGCAAATTTCCATTTTTGAAGTTGGATTTGGAACCGGATTAAACGCTTTTCTTACTTTAATGGAGGCAGTTCGTTCTCCTCAAAAACAATATTTCTACACTGCAATTGAATTATATCCTATTGAAACAGAAATAGTAATAAAAATAAATTATCCGGAACAAACGGCACCGCAATTTCGAGATTTATTTGAAAAATTACATTTGTCGGAATGGGAAAGAGCTGAGGAAATTTCACCAAACTTTACTCTCACAAAATTAAAAGCAGATTTGACCACTTTTCATACAAACGATTCTTTTGACGTCTTTTATTTTGATGCTTTCTCGCCTGAAAAACAGCCTGAAATGTGGAATAGCCACATTTTTCAAATGCTTTACAACATTGCAAACAAAGATGCAATTCTTACCACTTACAGTGCAAAAGGTATTGTTCGGCGTGCTTTGCAAAGTGTTGGTTTCACTGTGGAGCGTCTAAAAGGACCTCCGGGAAAACGTGAAATTCTCCGAGCTACGAAAACGATGTAACCTATTTTTTCAACACATAAAAATTCTCGTATCCGATGCTAATATCAAAACGTCCATTATAAAATGTGATGGGATTGTTATTAACAAGCGTTTTGAAATAGAAAGTTCCTGAAAGTACAATTCGAGAAAGTTCTTTATCGATATTCAAATTTTTGGCACTTTTAATGTGCAATTCGCCGTCCAAAATAGGCAAAGCATTTATAGGGTAAAAAGTATTGAAAAACACTTCCACTTTGTCTGTTTTAAGATTTGATTTAAAATTATCGAGTTTTATCAATTCTTCATAATTTGATAACTCAAAATTCGGAATACGAAATTTTAAAGTGCTTGTACTCCCATAATTTCCTTCAAGTTGATACGTTCCTTCTAACGTAAATTCCAATGTGTCGTTCACAATAATTATTTTGGAGGGATGAACGCTATTAGCAGACACAAAACGCGAATTATCTACATACGCTCCAAAAGCATTGTAACCCAATTCGGAGTAAATTGGAAGCCCCGGATTGGCTTTGTCTTCAATAAATGTGTTCCGATTTATTTTGTACTCAACATCTTCTTGTGTGCAATTGGATGTGCAGAAAGCGATGAGTATTAAAAACAGTATTGGCATTATTTTTTTCATTGTTCTTCTTGATTTAATTTTGGTTTGTTGATAGGAATTCCTACTGTAAACTGAATAATTGACGATGCAACAGTTGTTGCCAAAGTGGAGTTATTTTCAGAAAAAAGTATTGCAAAAAGTGGTAAATCAAGGCTAAATGTAGGACGATTTTTCACTTGATAACTCAGTCCAAAGCCGCCATAAATCATACTTAAAGCAGAATTGGGTTTGACGTTCATTGCATCAATAATTTCCCGTTCGTATTTTTCCATCGGAAGATTGAGAAAATCAATCTTATTACTTGAATGAAGCAAAAAACCGACACTTCCACCCAATCTTCCATAAAAAGCTAAACCACCCCAAAAATCGGGTTGAAAAATATTAATTTTCAGTTCAATTGGAATGGAAAGATAATTACTTTTTTCTGAAATAGACGTAACTCTAAAGTAATCAATGGATAGTGGATTTGTTTCTTTTGAACGTAAAAAGAAATAACTTCCTCTGTCATACGGAATTATTTCACTTCTAATTTGTGTCAATCTTACGCCCGATAATAAACTTATCCTTTTGGAAAATACGATTTCAGGTTTTATGCTTATGTATTGCTGATAAGCGTCTGGAAAAATTGAACTTGAAACGGAAGAATATCCGCCATAAGTCGAACTTTGATCTTGCCTGACAGACCATTGATTATTCATTTCTCCATTCATATTTCCGACTCCTACATCAACGTTTAAATAATATTCGTATTTTCCTTGACCAAAAGCTGAAATCTGAATTAGAAAAAAGGCAAAAAAAAGCATCAAAATTTGTTTCATAAATTATTTTTTTTGAAAAACAAAGTAACATTCCTTTTATACTATAGATTCAAAATGAACTCAAAAAGCAACACATATCCGACATTTATAACATTATTTAACTTTTGCGTAAAATTATTCCTTAATTTTTATCTTTTCCCCATGCGAATGACTGATAAATTCGGGAGCATACAAACATTGAACAGAAGCAATGCCGCTGCTAAATTCACCGGCAATTGTTGTCCAAAGAGAATATTCAAACACATACGTTCCTTTTGCCAACGAATTGAAAAAGAATTGTGTAGAAGAATCTTTATTGGTTTCATAATAGAAAATTCCTTCTTTAAAACGGAGTGTTGAGATTTGTTCAGTTGGTTCAAAACAAGCAGCACGCAAATCTTTTAACGCAACAAATTCCAAATCACGATCTGTTGAAACCACCAAACGAACGATGACTTTATCACCTTTTTGGAGCGTTGTTTGTT
>JBDHYS010000259.1:0-3261 GCA_039811505.1 Paludibacteraceae bacterium
GCTCGAATAATGGGTTCGCTTCACATGACAATTCAAACAGCAGTTCTTATCGAAACGTTGGTGGAATTGGGTGCAGATGTGCGTTGGGCAAGTTGCAATATTTATTCCACACAAGATCATGCAGCTGCAGCAATTGCTGCAGCCGGTATTCCTGTGTATGCTTGGAAAGGCGAAACGTTGGAAGAATATTGGTGGTGCACGTTGCAGGCTTTAATTTTTGAAGGAAACAAAGGTCCAAATGTGATCGTTGATGATGGCGGCGATGCAACTATGATGATTCATGTGGGAGTAAAAGCTGAAAAAAACAACTCAGTTCTTGATAAAAATGCATCAGGAGATGATGAGGCAGAACTTTACTCCATTTTGAAGAAAGTATTGAGAGAAGATTCATCGCTTTGGAACAGAATGGCACCGGAAATCAAAGGCGTTTCTGAAGAAACAACCACTGGCGTTCATCGTTTGTATCAAATGATGGAACAAGGCGAATTGTTGTTCCCGGCATTCAATGTAAACGATTCCGTCACAAAATCGAAATTTGATAATTTGTACGGTTGCCGTGAATCTTTGGCTGATGGAATCAAACGTGCGACCGATTTAATGTTGGCAGGAAAAGTTGTTGTGGTTTGTGGTTATGGCGATGTGGGAAAAGGAAGTGCAAAATCAATGCGTGCATACGGTGCTCGGGTTTTGGTTACGGAAATTGATCCAATCTGTGCATTACAAGCTGCAATGGAGGGTTTTGAAGTGGTAACAGTAGAAGATTCTTTGGCAGAAGCAAATGTTTATGTTACAACAACCGGTAATAAAGATATTATCCGAATAGAACATTTGGAAAAAATGAAAGACGGTGCAGTTGTTTGCAATATTGGACATTTTGACAATGAAATTCAGGTAGATAAACTGAAAAAATACGCAGGAATTAAACACACTAATATTAAACCGCAAGTTGATAAATACACATTTCCAACAGGAAACAGTATTATTTTACTGGCTGACGGAAGATTGGTAAATTTAGGTTGTGCAACTGGTCATCCTTCTTTTGTGATGAGTAACTCATTTACCAATCAAACATTGGCTCAAATCGAATTGTTTACCAAAAAATATGAAATTGATGTGTACCGTTTGCCAAAGCATTTAGATGAAGAAGTGGCTCGTCTTCATTTGGAACAATTGGGGGTAAAATTGACAAAGTTAACTCCCGATCAAGCTGCCTATATCGGTGTGGATATAAATGGACCGTATAAAGCCGAACATTATCGTTATTAAAAATAAAATATACTCGCAAGAAAATTAAAAATCCTTGCGAGTTTTTTTCAAATTTTATTCGGACAATTGTTCGAGTAACAAATCGACAGCTTTTTCAATTGAGTTTGCCGTGGAAAGAGTCTTGATAAACGCACTTCCTACGATTGCTCCCGAAGCATATTGAAAGGTCATCTCTTTTGTGGCTTTGTTTGACACACCAAATCCGATTAAACGGGGATTTTTTAGATTCATATTTTTTATCCGTTCAAAATAGTTTATTTGATGCGAAAACGATTGTTGTGTTCCTGTAATTGCAGCAGATGAAACCATATAAATAAAACCATTTGTGTTGTCGTCAATTTGCCGAATCCGTTCTTCGGACGTTTCGGGAGTAATTAAAAAAATAAAATTCAAATTGTATTTTTCAGCGATAGGTTTGTAAAATTGCAAATAATCGTTCATCGGTAAATCGGGAATAATCATTCCGTCTATTCCGATTTTATCACATTCTTTGCAAAAATCTTCAAATCCAAACTGCATTATCGGATTTAAATAACCCATCATAACCAACGGAATTTTTACGGCCTCACGAATGGTGGAAAGTTGTGTAAAAAGTTTGCGGAGTGTCATCCCGTTTTTCAGTGCCATTTGGCTACTTTGCTGAATGACCACGCCGTCAGCCATCGGATCTGAAAATGGGATTCCAATTTCAATTAAGTCAATGCCTTTTTTTTCCAATGTTTCAATAATTGAAACAGTATCGTCAATTTTTGGATAACCAGCTGTAAAATAGATGGATAAAATTTCTTTATTTTTATTTTGAAATAATTTTTCAATTCTTTTCATTGCTCTTTTTCAATTGTTTTGGGTTGTTGTAAAGTGGTAATAAATTGCTGTAAAGCGGTGGTGTTTTTTAATCCGTATTCCAACTCAAAGCGGCTGTTTAAATCAACTCCAAATAGTTTCGGTAAATTTAATTTTCGAATTTCTTCCGCATCTTCAATTCCAATGCCGCCACTGAGAAAAAACTCTTTTTCTCCTTTGTATTCGTTTAGGATTTGCCAATTAAATTTTTGTCCTGAACCGCCGTACAAATCTGTTTTTGTGTCGAATAAAAATAGATCGGCAGCATCTTCGTACTTTTGTGTTACTTTGAAATTATCTTTATTGGCAATAGAAAATGCTTTTATAACTTTCACATTTGCCTCTTTTCTAATTTTAAGACACAATTTTCTGTTTTCTATTCCGTGAAGTTGCACAATGTCCAATTTGAATTTATGAATATTGGTCAGAATATTTTCTAAATCAAAGATACATCTTCTGAAGACTTTTTTATTAACCAATTAAATTTTGTCGTATGAAAAAGAAAAAAGTTTCTCTGGAAGTTGTTAATCCCTATGCCGCCGGAATTGATATCGGCAGCAGATCACATTTCGTAGCCATTGGTCAAGATGCTGATGAGGTTAGAGAATTTGGTGTCTATGCAGAGGATTTACAAAAGCTTGCCGCGTGGTTATTGGAGCATGGAATTAAAACAGCTGCCATGGAGTCCACTGGAACATATTGGCAAAACTTATTTTCCACCTTACAAGCTTTTGGTATAGAAGTTTTTTTAGTTAATGGCAAGTTCACCAAAAATATGCGGGGTAAAAAATCTGACGTTATGGACTGTCAGTGGATTCAAAAATTACACACAATGGGCTTGCTTTCCTCAAGCTTTCTTCCAGATTCGACGACTGAAACAATTAGAACTTATACAAGGCACAGACTCAGTTTAATACAACTTGCCGCTGATACTAGCAAAAAAATGCAGAAGTATTTAAGGCTAATGGGCTTTAGACTAGATGTGGTTGTCAATGATATTTGTGGATTAACAGGAATCGCAATTATTAATGATATTTGGAATGGTAATTTAAATCCTAAACTTTTGTCCGTCCATCGACATTACAACTGCAAAAAATCAATTGAAGAAATAGAAAAAGCACTTCATGGAAATGGAAGGAAAGACTACATGTT
>JBDHYS010000260.1:0-3256 GCA_039811505.1 Paludibacteraceae bacterium
CATTGAAACCCATTTCTGCCATAGAGGCTGCTGCTGAAGCTCCTGCAAGTCCTGTTCCCACTACA
Source organism: Paludibacteraceae bacterium (assembly GCA_039811505.1). GTDB lineage: Bacteria > Bacteroidota > Bacteroidia > Bacteroidales > Paludibacteraceae > UPXZ01. The sequence continues at coordinate 66 of JBDHYS010000260.1, forward strand.
ATCACATCCAAACGCCTTTTGTTGGCAGGATTAACTAACTTTTGATTTGCTTTGTAATTGCTCCACTTTTCAGCTAAAGCTCCGGTTGGAATTTTGGCATCTTGAGGGGTAATAATATTTTTCGTGTTGTTCATACTCTTTTCCATATTTTCTAAAGTATCTTCTTTCTTTGTCATAATTTGATTTTAAAATTATTGGTTAAAGTACTCTGTAACCAAATAGAAAACAAATTGGAATTGCCATAAAAAGTAAAATAATTATGGTAGCATACACGTTTGAGCATGTTTTCAGACGTGGCAACCAAGTTTTATTATTCAATCCCAATGAATGCAAAGCGCTCCATATTCCGTGTGTTAAGTGCAACCAAAGCACTGCAAGCCATACGATATAAATAATGCTGTAATAAACATTACTGAATAGCTCATTTATAAAATAAGCTCCATTTTGTGGATCTTCAAGTCCGGCATTTGCCCATTCGTGCCTGTGCATAATTTCTACAAGTTGCATTTTTGCCCAGAAATTAAACAAGTGCAATACTAAAAATCCAAAAATGATAATACCTAATATTAGCATATTTTTTGAAGCCCAACTTACCCCTTCTTGTCTTTGAGTAACGTCATATCTATCATTTCCCCTTGCTTTCCAATTGAGAAATGTTAAATAAAATGCGTACAAAATGTGTACAACAAATCCTGCTGCAAGCACAACAGTTCCGATAAGTGCATACCAATTAGCTCCAAGTGCTTTTACAACAACATTGTAAGCGTCAGCACTTATTAATACGGTGATGTTCATAAGAGCATGGAAAGTTAGGAATAATACCAAGAAAATTCCAGTAACGCTCATGACTACTTTTCTTCCAACCGAAGAATTAATTAACCACATAGATTTTTTTGTTTTAGTTTGACTGAATTGATTATTGAATTATTGTGTTTTTATTTACTTATTTTGTTAAAAGTAAAATACCTTTAAATAGACATTTAAATTGCAAGCAAAGGTACTAAATTTAAGCAGAAACTCCAAAGTATTAAGCTATTTCTATCTTAATTTAGAATAGGTATAATTACTCTTTTTGCCTTTTATGATTCTTGTATTCTATGTACAGATTCTATTTGTTTTATTTTTAATAAGTTTTTTGTCAATTTATTGACATCATCAATGTCGTGTACCATTACTTCAAATAACCCTTGAAATAGCCCATTTTCACTTTCAATCGTTATTTTCCGAATATTCACCAAGTGATCTTCTGAAATTACTTTTAAGATGTCCATCAACATACCGATTTTATCGATTCCCACTATTTGCAAAACTTCAACAAACGAGTGTGATTTGTACGTTCCCCATTCCACATTTAAAATCCGATTTCCAAAATTGCTTTTTATGATGTTTGCAACTTTGCATTGCCGCTTATGAACAACTACAGTTCCTTCTTCATTCACATACCCCAACGCATCATCTCCCGGAATTGGATGGCAACAAGGTGCAAGTTCGTATGATTTCCCGATGTTTGATTCTGATAATTTGAATGTTTTTTTGAAATCAATAGCGGTTGCTTCTGATTTTGTCTCTGTTTTTTCTGTTGATGTATTGCTGCTGCTAAAAGGATTTTTTAGGATTTTAGAAAAAACATTCTGTGATTTTGGTTTTATGAAAATAGCGAGAATATCTTCTGTTTTAATTCCATTTTGACCTATTAAGAGCGTGAGTTCTGTCAATTGTTTGAGTTGAAAATGGGCAAGTATTTTTGTAATATTTTCATTGCTCATTTTCAATTCATTTGCTGCCATCAATGTTTCGAGTAGATTTAACCCTTTTCCTTGTAATGATTTTTCTTCTTTTTTGAAATAAGATTTCAATCGGGATAATGCGTGCCCTGTTGTAACAAAATCAATCCATTCAGATTGTGGAGTTTGTTTTTTTGATGTTAGAATTTCAATTTGATCACCACTCTTAAGTTTATGGTTGAGAGGAACCAATTGATGATTCACTTTGGCTGCCAAACTGTGATATCCGATATCGGAATGGAGTAAAAACGCAAAATCAAGAGCTGTGGCGCCGTTTGCAATTGTTTTTATATCTCCTTTTGGTGTGAAAACAAAAATTTCAGAAGCAAAAAGATTCAACTTAAATGTATCCATAAAATCCATTGCGTTTGGCTCTGGATTTTCAAGAAGTTCTTTTATCGTTTTCAGCCATTTGTCGAGTTCTGAAATGTCCTCTCCGCCGGTTTTATACTTCCAATGTGCAGCTAATCCACGTTCGGCAATATCGTGCATTCGTTGGCTTCTTATTTGTATTTCAACCCATCTTCCACCCGGAGTCATCACGGTAATGTGAAGTGCTTCGTATCCATTTGCTTTTGGAGTGCTGACCCAATCTCTAATTCTTTCCGGATGTGGCTTGTAGATGGCTGTAATTGCCGAATAAATCATCCAACATTGCACTTTTTCTTCAACTCCTTCTATTGGTTCAAAAATAATGCGCAAAGCTAAAATGTCGTACACGTCTTCAAATGGAATATTCCTCTTCGACATTTTGTTCCAAATAGAATAAACCGATTTTATCCGTTTTTGAAGTTGAAAATGATACCCTTTTTGTTCTAATTGTTGTTGGATTGGTTGGGAAAATTCGATGTAAAATTTATCCAAAACTTTCTTTTCAACTGCCAGCTTTTGCTCTATTTGATTGTATGTTTCGGGATGATCGTATTTGAAACTCAAATTTTCTAATTCGGTTTTAATTCGAAATAATCCCAATCTATGTGCTAACGGAGCATAAATATATTCTGTTTCTCCGGCAATTTTATATTGTTTTGCTGGAGGCATCGAACCAAGCGTTCGCATATTATGCAATCTGTCGGCTATTTTTATTAAAATTACCCGAATATCTTCTGACATTGTCAGCAGTAGTTTTCTGAAATTTTCAGCTTGACTTGTTGCTTTATCTCCAAAAACACCACCTGAAATTTTAGTTAAACCATCAACTATCTGTGCGATTTTTGGACCAAAGAGATTTGAAATATCCTCGACCGTGTAATCGGTATCTTCTATCACATCATGCAATAAAGCCGAGCAAATAGAAGTTGAACCCAATCCAATTTCGGAAGCTACAATTTGTGCTACAGCAATAGGATGAAGAATATAAGGCTCGCCTGATTTTCTTTTCAATCCTTTATGGGCAATCTTCGAAAA
>JBDHYS010000261.1:0-3247 GCA_039811505.1 Paludibacteraceae bacterium
AAAAATATATTCTTTTAGAAATCCGGCTTCGTTTATCAATTTCAATTCGTTGAAAAATTGCACATTTTCCTGATTTTTAGAGCGACTGTTTTTCTTGCTTAATATCTTTAAATATTCTTCCAAAGCTTCCACGTGCATATTCAAATAAATATCGGGAAATCCGGAAGCGCGCTCTTTTTTATCCACATTAGAAGAAGCCCAGTCGGCTTTTTTAAGAGCGGAAGCAACCATTGCACCTACGGTTTCTATATCTTTCAATGCTTCAGTTTCAAAATCAATGTTGGGTTTAAGATTTAACGGTTTCACACCCGTTAATCTTGAAGGATTGATGTAATTTACAATATTTTTTACAACTAAATCGAGTGAATCAATCGGTAGTTTCTTTGATTCCATTTCAATATCCAACATCCAAGAACCACATTCATACGTTTGCAGCAACAAATTTTCCGAGTTTTCATTTTGGGAAAAACATTCCACACCGTTGCAGATGTAGTTATTTCCTTCAAACTTTAAAAATTGAGATGATAAATTTTCAGAAAACGCATTATTTTGCTTTATCTTTTGCAAACTATTCCGATAATGATTTCTTAATCTTCCTTCGTTTGCTGTAGTGGAAGAAATAAGATGAATGTTAATCGTTGTTTCATCTTTTGACGAAGAATAGGTGGCAGAAATATCATTTTTTTGCTTTAAAGAAACGTTTGTCCGTTCAAAATCAAGCAAGAAAAACGGAAAAGTTGTATTAGAAAAACTATGAAAAAAATTGGTTTTTGTGTTATTTGCTTTATTGAAATCAGAAGAAACAGGGAATTTAGCGATTGTTTCAAGGTCTGAAAGGGAAGAATTTTCAACAATTGTCTTTACGATTGATCTATTTTTCACTTCGGTTGTTACATCCCGTTCGGCTGTGTTATTTTCTACTATTATCGATTGAGCCGGAAGCAACATATTTGCAGCAAACACGAAATACAGCAAAATCGGTACAAAAAATTTTGTTCTATTCATTTAATTTCAAATAAAAATTACGGACAAAATAATTGATTCTGTGAATGGTTTTATTTCTAAAACCCAATTATTAAAAATTTGTTTTGGAAAGTTACAATTTTCTTGCCAATTTTTTATTCCAAATGAAAATCAGTAAATTTGTAGCTTTCAAAAAACATTTAGCAACTTTACATATTTCTTATTAAACAAAAAAGACTATGAAAAAAATCATTTTTTTACTTATGGCACCGTTTATCTTTTTAGCTTGTGGCGGAAACAAAACCACTTCCGACTCTTCATCACCCTCAATTGACGAATTTGAGTATTTAGTCGATCAATTTGCTGATATAAAAATCTTACGTTATCGTGTTGCAGGATTTGAAAATCTTACTGCACAACAAAAAGAGATGGTTTATTACCTTTCACAAGCAGCAGTAGAGGGACGGGATATTTTGTGGGATCAAAACAACAAACACAATCTTTGTATTAGACGAACATTGGAAGCAATTTATGTGAACATTGAAGATAAAAATTCTTCCGATTACCAATTGTTAGAAAACTATCTGAAACGTATTTGGATGGCAAACGGAATTCATCATCACTATTCGGAAGACAAAATGATACCTGAATTTTCATCCGATTTTTTTGCAAACAGTGTCAAAACGATTGATTCTGCCGTTCTTCCATTGGAACCAAATGAAACTGTAAATCAATTAATCGAAAAACTTACACCCATTTTATTTGATCCAAATGTGATGCCAAAACGGACAAATCAAGCCTCAAATGTGGATTTAATTACAACTTCTGCAAATAATTTCTACGAAGGAATCACACAAAAAGAAGTGGAAGAATATTACAACAAGCAAAAAATTACAAACGATCCAACACCGATTTCATACGGATTAAACAGCAAATTAGAGAAGAAAAGTGGTGCCATTTTCGAGAAACGATATAAAGTTGGAGAAATGTATGGAGCAGCGATTGAACGAATTGTGGGTTGGTTAGAAAAAGCTGCTAATGTAGCTGAAAATAAGAAACAAAAAGAGGTAATTAAAACACTTATTGAGTTTTACACAACGGGTGATTTAAAAACATACGATAAATTTAGCATTGAATGGGCACAAGAATTAGAAGCTCAAATTGATTTTATCAACGGATTTACAGAAACTTACATTGACCCGCTCGGAATGAAAGCAAGTTGGGAGTCGCTTGTAAATTTCAAAGACATCGAAGCCACCAAACGGACAGAAACTATCAGTTCAAATGCAAAATGGTTTGAACATAATTCTCCGATTGATGACGAATTTAAAAAAGAAGAAATAAAAGGAGTTTCGGCAAAAGTAATCACAGCTGCAATGCTTGGTGGAGATTGTTATCCGGCTTCGCCACTCGGCATCAATCTTCCCAATGCCAATTGGATTCGTGCACAATACGGCTCAAAATCAGTAACCATCCAAAACATCAGTGAAGCGTATAATCAATCATCTTTAGGAAATGGATTTAACGAAGAATTTATGTGGTCTGATGCAGAACGTGAACTTGCCAAAGAATATGGAGCATTAACAGATAATTTACACACCGATTTGCATGAATGTTTAGGACACGGCTCAGGAAAACTGCGTCCCGGAACTGACCCTGACGCTCTGAGAGCTTACAGTTCTCCAATCGAAGAGGCACGAGCCGATCTTTTTGGGCTTTATTATATTGCCGATGACAAGATGGTTGAATTAGGATTATTGCCAAACAAAGAGGCGTACAAAGCACAATATTATCGCTATTTATTAAACGGCTTGATGACACAATTAACCCGAATTCAATCAGGAAAAGATATTGAACAAGCTCATATGAGAAACAGACAATTGGTTGCATCTTGGGTTTTGGAGCACGGACAACAAGAAAACGTATTGGCTTTAACCCAAAAAGAGGGTAAAACCTATTTGGTAATCAATGATTATGAAAAAATTCGTGAATTATTTGGACAATTATTAAATAAAATTCAACGAATCCGTTCCACAGGCGATTTCAAAGGAGCACAAGAATTGATTGAAAAATATGCAGTAAAAGTTAATCAACCTTTGCACAAGGAAATTTTGGAACGTTATGCAAAATTAAACATTGCCCCTTACAGTGGATTTATTAATCCCGTTTATACTCCTATTGTGAATAAAAAAGGAGAAATTGTAGATGTGAAAATTGATTATTCTGAAAAATACATCGAACAACATTTGCGGTATTCAAAAGATTACTCACACTTACCCACATA
>JBDHYS010000262.1:0-3245 GCA_039811505.1 Paludibacteraceae bacterium
GCTTTTAAATGGATGATTTTTCCGTTTTTTACTACTCCTAAAACGGCTCCCGGAATTTCTTTGTTTTCAATTGCTTTTAAAATGACAGAATCCGCTCGATGCAAATATTTGCTGTTCATTCCTACTGCTTCGGGAGAAACAGTAGGAATTTGAGGAAACATAAATTGAACGAAAAAAAACAGTGAAAAAAGAAAAAATATCTGTCGTTTTCTCATTTTTATCGTTTGAAAAATAAAGATTTAATGTTGTTTTCGATATTCGTCAATTGCATTTTTTACAGAACCGTGCATTAAAAGTAATGCTTTTGCTTGAGTGTAAGGAAGTCCAATTTCATCTACAATCATTCTTGTTCCTCTATCTACTAATTTTTGATTGGTAAGTTGCATATTGACCATTTTGTTTCCTTTCACTCTTCCTAATTGTATCATAACAGAGGTTGTTATCATATTGAGAACCATTTTTTGTGCTGTTCCTGATTTCATTCGTGAACTTCCGGTTACATATTCCGGTCCCACAATTGTTTCAATGGAAATATCAGCTTCTTTTGACATTGGAGTTTCCGGATTGCTTGTAATACAGGCAGTTAAAATTCCATTTTGTCGTGCATTTCGCAACGCCCCAATCACATAAGGTGTTGTTCCTGATGCTGCAATTCCAATAACTACATCTTTTTTATTGATGTCGTGATTTAATAACTCGTCCCAACCTACGTTTTCGTTGTCTTCTGCATCTTCAACGGGATTTCTTAAAGCCGTATCGCCGCCAGCAATAAGTCCAATAACTAAAGTGGGAGGCATTCCAAAAGTAGGTGGAATTTCGGACGCATCTAAAACGCCCAAACGCCCACTTGTTCCAGCACCCATATAGAAAATTCTCCCTCCGCCTTTCATTCTCGGAACAATCTCATTTACCAATTTTTCGATTTTTGGAATGTTATTTTCTACTGCAACTGCGATTTTTTTGTCTTCAGAATTTATTTCTTTTAAAATTTGAAGAGTTGACTTTTTGTCTAAATCATCGTATAATGATGATTGTTCCGATATTTTAATAAATGCCATAATAAAAATAATTATTTAATTTGACCTGAAACAGAATGGTATGTGATCAATCCCTCCATAGGACTTTTTATCATTTTTCCCGGAGTCATACCCATTTCAATAATTGTTTTTTCGAGAATATCTTTGTAATAATAGGCAATTGAACCCACAAAATGAATTGGCACCACTTTGTGTTTTTTATATTGCATTACATTCTTTCTCAAAAAAGATTTAAAGCTGCTTTTTACTAAATTTTGTACTGATTCATCGGATAAATTTTCATTTATAAAAGGAGAAAATGTAGATAAAAAACGATTGGGAAAAGGTTTTCGATATACTTTGTCAATAATATCTGCAACGGTGAGTTCGTATTTGGCTAAAAATTTTTCTTTTAAACCGGGAGTTAATTGATTTTTTAATAAATCACTGATAAATAATTTTCCTAAAACTGCTCCACTTCCTTCGTCGCCAAGGATAAATCCAAGTGGAGACACATTTTCCACAATTCCTTTTCCATCGTAAAAACAAGAGTTTGAGCCGGTTCCCATAATACAAGCAATGCCGGGAAGATAACCGCAAAGACCTCGTGCCGCTGCCAACATATCGGTGTTTACATCAATCTCTTTTTTCACACGAATATTCTTTTTTATGGCACGTTTAACCACATCTACTTTGTCAAATGTGCATCCAGCACCGTAAAAGAAGATCGCATCAAATTCTTGAGTATCCAATTGGAGGATAAGTGCTTTTTCTATTTCATCGCTAATCTCTTCTTCTGTTTGAAAAAATGGATTAATACCCTTTGTTTTGGTTTGTTTTATGAGCTTTCCATTCTCAACAACGCTCCAATCTACTTTTGTAGAGCCACTATCAGCTATTAGAATCATAATTTATGTATTTAAAGTTTTATATATATTTTCTTTTTTAATAAGTAATAGCCCGGAATCCAATTTATAATTATAAATAATACAGCAAAAACCAACGAACCAAAATATTCTCCAAAATAAGGTTGGAAGATTGACGAGTAAAGATATCCTTTGAGTGAAATTGTTCCTTCTGATGTTTGCAGAATAATATTTCCAATTACGATGGATAAAACGGTTCCCAATACATACATAAAGAGCGGATTTACACCATAAGCTTGAAAAAACAGTGTCCATCGTTTTTTATCTTTCACGTCAATAATCCAAATCAACAATGCTAATAACGTAGAACCTAATCCAATTGTTACTAAAACGAATGTTGGCGACCATATTTTTTTGTTGATTGGCAGTCCATAACTAAGTAGAAACCCGGAGAATGTGAGAATTGCACCGATGATAAATAGTTTTTCGATTTTTTGATGAATATCTTTCGTTTGCATCATAATTTTTCCGATATAAAAACCGAGAAGAACATGTGCTAAAGCCGGTATTGTGCTGAGCAAACCTTCTGGATCAATTCCGTTATCGTTGTACATGTGATTTAGCCCAAGCACTTTTATATCAATAATGGATAAAATGTTGCTCGTGTCGTAAGCGTAACCATTTCCAAAAATTAACAATGCTGAATAACCTATTAAAATAAGGGCAATAAGCCACGGAATAAATCGATGACGAATAAAAATAATAAGCAGAGAACCCAACCCATACGTTATTGCCAAGCGTGGGATAACACCTAAAATTCTGATACGATCAAAATTCCACATCGCAGTTCCTAAACGTTGAAAAAATGAGAATCCTTCGTTATCCAAACTGTTGTAAGTACGCCAAGTAAGAGAAAGCCAAGCAATAGCCAATCCAACTAAATACAATAATAGTGTACGTTTGCAGATTTTGAAAATAAGATTTCTATTTGGTTTAAAATCAAATTTTTTCAATGCTATGTACATCGAAATTCCCATTATGAACATAAAAAAAGGGAAAACCAAATCTGTTGGAGTCAGTCCGTTCCAAGCTGCATGACCAAGTGGTGCGTAGATTTTACTCCATGATCCCGGATTATTGACCAAAAGCATACCAGCGATTGTTATTCCTCGAAGAATATCAAGAGCAAGGATACGTTGTGATTTTTGAGATGTACTGTTCATTTTTATTATTATTTATTGTGGCTAAATTTTAGATTTTTTTCTAGAAAAAATACAGATTAGTTTTCAAGCGGTTTTGTAACTTTATCAACTAAATATACGATAGATTCATACGGAATGCCGCTGTTTGTTTCCAATCCGAT
>JBDHYS010000263.1:0-3229 GCA_039811505.1 Paludibacteraceae bacterium
AAGTTTTTCGGCTTTGGTCTCTTTGAGGATCTAACTGTCTGTTCCGTCTTTGATTGCATTACAAATATATTCGTCATCATCATTAATGGTAATTATTACAATTTTGATATGTGGATATAGTTGCTTTACTTTTTCGGTTGTGTCAATACCGTTCATTACGGGCATTTCAATATCCATTAATATTAAATCGATATTGTTGTCTTTTATCAATATGTCTAATAGTTCTGCACCGTTTTTTGCCCTATGAATAATAGAAATGTCATCATAAATCGAAAGCTTTTCTTCCAATGCTCTGAGTGCAAAAAAATTATCTTCTGTAATGATGATTTTCATAATTGTCTATAATTTTATATTTACTTCGTACTTGGTACCGTTTCCTACGGAAGTTTCTATATTCAAATTACCTCCTACTTCTAATATGCGATTTTGAATGTTGGTTAATCCAAAAGATCTATTTTTTTCTTTTATGTAATCAAATCCTTTTCCGTTGTCGGCTATTTGGATGGCGAGGGTACTACCGTTTTGTTGCACATCCATCTTGATTTCAGAAGCATCGGCATATTTCAAGGCGTTATTTATGATTTCCTGCACCGCTCTGAACAGATTAATGGCTTGTTTGGAATTAAGACTCAAATTTTCTGAAACATCAAAGGTGAAATTGAACTTTACATCTTCTTTGGCTTCGGAAGCGCTCTTGATGAAATTGAGAATTTTCTTTTTTAAATCATCAAGGTTTATTTCTTTTGAATTAAGTACCCACAAAGTGTTTTTGAATTCGGCAATAGAGTTTTCTGAAAAATCAGAAAGCGTATTAATTTTGCTTTTCATTACCTCATCTAATTTTGCCGATGAGTTTTTAAGCCCATCTATAATTGAATTGATGAATGTGAGTTGTGCTCCCAGACTATCGTGTAAATCTCTTGAAATTTCTAACCTTTGCTCTTGTATTTTAGAATAAGTTTGTTCTTCCAAGAGTTCGTTTTCCAATGTGAGTCGCTTTTGCTTTGCATTAGATTTTATACTGAAATTCCGGAAAATCCCTAAACTGATTAAAATCGCACTTCCCAATAAAATCAGCAAGATATTTTTTTGCCTAGAGGCGAGTTTGGTTTCTACGATTTGTTTTTCTTTTTTTTGGGTTTCGTACTTGATGTTCAGCTCCGAAAGTTGCTGTGTGTTTTCTTTGTTGATGAATTTGTTCATCGATGCCGAAAAATCTTTTTGGTACTGAAATGCACTTTTATAATCTGAAACTATTGCAGCTGCATTAGCCAAACTTTCATAAGTCATCCCTACAATTTCTTCGGCTTCTATATCTTTGGCAATGATTAAAGACTTATTGCAATATGCTACCGCTTGCGTATAATTTCCCATTTCACCAAACAGATTTCCGATATTGTTATAAGTGGCAGCCATACTCCATTTGTCTTGCTGTTTTTCAAAGATGTCAATAGCTTTCAGGTTATACGCGACCGACTTTTGATAATCTTTTTGCAGTTTATAAATGATTGCCATATTGCTGTATGCCATTGCTATTTTTTCGGGGATATTTTTCGATTGGTAATGAGCGAGAGCTTCACTGTAGGCTTTCAGTGCTTTTTCATGATCTCCCTGTTGCTCATAGATGATACCTTTGTTATTTTGGCAATCTGCCCAAAGCTCTTCATTGCCTATTTCTTTGGCTGACTTTTCTGCTCTGTCATAATATTCAAGTGCTTTGTCTAATTGCTTCCATTGTACGTACAGAATACCAATATTTTTTTCTATATGAGGGAGCATTGCCTTGTTATCGCTAAGCTCTGCTGTTTCCATAGCTTTTTGATAATGTTGGAGTGCCTTTACATTTTCGCCTTGGTCGCTTTCTATTTTGCCTAAGTTTAGCTCTGCTTGGATATAAATTTTGGGGGCTAGTTTTTTAGTATGGTCATTTGCAATTTTTTTCAGGATAAGCTCTGCCGTATCTGTCCGGTATTCTCTTAAATATTGAGTGGCTTTTTCCAGTTCCTGCTCCAAATCGGTAGAAACAATATTATCAGAAACGCTATTATTCTTGTTTTCACAAGAGAAAAAAAATAGCGTAATAACAATGAAAATTAGCCAATAGGATTTCATAAGTAATATGATATAAAATTTCAACAAAGATAATAATTATTTGTACGCGATGCAGAATAATCGTTTGGCTTGGTGTAAAATGGCTCTTTTGTTTTTTTGAGAGTAGGGTTAGGTATAGACAAAAAACAAATCCCGAATAACCGGGGCAAGTTGCGCCATTTACCGAATGGTTTCTATATTTATTTTTGTGTTCGTGAAATGTGTTTTTGGGAAAATGCATTCTATTTAATTTCCCCAATGTTGAAATTTAAGACGTCTGTTGAAATCGATTTGCAGATAACGACCGAGGCTAAGCGCAGTAGCCGAATAGCGGGAGCTTTAACTGTCGAACTACGAATGAAGGTAATGCGGGTGATGCAACTCCAAAATTGCACGAATTCGGCTATTGTCGCTTAGACGTGTGTTACCAAATCGTGCATTGGTTGTGAAGAATTTGTTGTTCATTCTTCTTTATGTTTCTTTAAGACCTGTTTACACTCAATTACTGTTTTAAACAATACACGTTTGATAGCCATTATTTATAGATCTAATGTTACCAAACGTGTATTTACATAGAAGTTAAAATCACTTGTTTGAATTCAATAGAAAGTTTTCATCTACAATTAATTTGCGAATATAGTGAATCTCACCATTTTTTTTTGATGACCCCATACTTTTATACGAAGAAAATTCGAGCAAGCCAACTGTGTCTTTTTTAGTATATGTGTACTTAATATCATTTACAAAAACAAATGCACTATCATACGAATTAAAATAATATGCTCCATCAAAACCTGTTGCCCCAACTAACACATCTTTTGTTTCATTACTATTTATAGTTACATTAATACTTTTTGCAAAATAGCTTTCACCTACAAATCGTACATTTATAGGTGAGGCAAGTTTATTTTCTATTTGATAATTCAAATAGTCATAATCATTACTTTTGCATGATGAAATAAAAAATGAAATTAATAGCAAGAAAATACTTTTAAATCTGAAATTTAATCTCATAATTACCTCCAATTTATATAATTATTAAACAATTCTCCAAATTATTATAATCTGTTGTTTGCGCAAACAAATAGGTGTTGCTTGATAATAAGAGGAAGCAAATACTGACAATCCAGCTTAAATA
>JBDHYS010000264.1:0-3214 GCA_039811505.1 Paludibacteraceae bacterium
ATACACCACAAAAGTTGATGCGAGGTAGAATGTTCAATTAACCACGTCACCCGCCATTGAGCCAAACGCCTGTTAGCCGTTCGGTGTTTATTTTTCCTGTCATTTTTCTTTCAATTTGCTACTCCGTTTCTGTCTGCCGTGTGTTGGGACAGACACACGCTGCCGACAAGCTTTTTTATCTCTCGCAAAGCCGCAGCGACGCCAAGTTTTTTACCCTTTTTTATATTCAACACTCGGTTCCGCAGCCAAACTCAATCTTTCTTCCGCTTCTTGTACTGCGTTGCCGTGAGCTTGTCGAACGGTTACCTGTCCATTCATTAACATGGGCAACAACCAGTCGCGCAAGGCGGTGAGGTGTTGGTTTTCTTGGTTTTTAATAAGTATTTGATTTAAAAGAGGATTAACTAATTGAGTGAAATTATTTAATACAGGAGCAGTAGGAATAGGAAATTTATCTTTAACTGCATCAATTGGACTCAAATTAGCTTGAGAACTACCACCTGCAATTTTTTCTAATCTTTTTTGATTTTCGGGTCTTTTAAAGAAGAAATATGCGTAAGTGACGAAATCCTTTTCACCTAAAAGCTTGCCTACCCTTTGGTTAAGAAGTAAGTTGCTTTGGTCAACGAAACACATTCGCCCAACATTACCTGTTAAGGACATAAGTATATCACCTTCTTTGAGAATACAAAAGTCAGAAATATTGTTTGGTAAGAATGACACGTAATCAACTGAAGATGTCTCTAAATATCCCTCTTGAACATTTTTGATGGTAATTATCTTATATTTTCCTGTATCAGAATAATCATCAGAATTAAATGGAAATCCAGAACCAATTTTCACTTTTGTGTTAATTTGTTTCACTTCCCACCCCTCAGGAATTTCCCTTTTCAATTCTTTATTATACACCATTTTACCGCCCGATGATTTATATGGTTTGCCTTGCTCATTGGGAAAATCGAACTGCACAAACCAATAATCATAAAGCGTTTTTGCCATGGCTTCCAACTCACGGTTGATTTTGTTGTTCAGCTCAATTTTGGCGTCTAATGACTTTAATATTCGCACTATACCGTTCCTGTCGGATTCTTCCGGAACTGGAACTTCAAAATCTTGAATAGATTTTAATGAAAGATTTTTAATCGTTGAGCCAGTCGCAACATTATAGAAGTATTCCTGTACACCCTTTAATTGAAAGTAGTAATAGTAAAACTGATTGATATTAGAATTGAAATTCAAATAGGCAGCACTTTTGCCCAACATTACATTTTCTCCATTGTAAAAAGCCATACTCCCTAAAGTTCCATTTATCGAGAGTAATAAAGAATTTTCATTTAACGGGATGAAGTTTTTTGAAAGTTCAGAAGCTGTTACTCTTTTAGTGTCTGAAGTAATCTCAATTCTACCATTCTTAAGATTGTTTCCGTTTATGAAATAAATTTCTGAATCAAATACATATTCAGGCGTACCGTGTAGTCCATCACCAATTCTACTACACAATTTCTTTAAAGGAATTTTATTCCATTTTTTATTCGCCATAATTCAAGGTTCTTAAATTATTCTGAATCTCCATTTCCAATTCTCTGCCTTCGGCAAAGAGTTGGTTTAGGTTGCTTTCAAAACCTTTCATTTTAGCGGCAAATTCATCTGCGGTGATGTCCACATATTCAATTTTTACTTCAAAATATTGCCCGGCACTAAGTGAGTAGTTTTTCTGCTTTATCTCGTCATAGCTTACCACTACCGAGAAATCATCCACCGCTTTCCGTTGGTTAAACGTGTCAATTATTTGCTGTTCTTCGGCTGGGGTGAGAACGGTTTTTTGGTTTTTGCCTTCCTTTATGGTTTCGCCCAAATTGGAAGCATCAATCAGTACCACATTTCCTTTGTTGTTTTTATCCATAAACACAATGGAAACATTGGTACCTGTGGTGGCAAAAATATTGCTTGGCATACTTACCACACCAGCTAACATGTTGCTTTCCACCAATTTTTCACGGATTTTTTTATCAATTCCACTTTGTGCGGTTATAAAACCTGTTGGTACAACTACGGCTGCTTTACCCTTTTTGCTTAACGAAAAAATAATGTGTTGCAAAAACAGGGAGTAAATCGCCATTTTATCTTTTGCTTGTTTAGGGATATTGGGTATTCCTGCAAAAAAGCGGTCTTTGTTTTCTTTACAATCCAAATCGTTGCGGTAGTCGGAAAAGTCGAGTTTAAAAGGTGGATTGGAAACAATAAAATCGAATTTTTCCAACGCTCCGTTATCGTCTTTATGGTAAGGGTGCGAAATAGTGTTACCCTGAATAATGTTTTGAATAGAATGTACCAGATTATTTAAAATCAGATTCAAACGCAAAAGACTTGATGATTTTTGGCTAATGTCCTGCGAATAAATGGTGCATTTGTCTTCGCCAATGGCGTGGGCAATGTTCATCAATAATGTACCCGAACCAGCCGAAGGGTCGTAAACAGTTACATCTTGTACAGGCTCGTTTACCAAAATGGCAGCCATAATTTTTGCTACGGCATGAGGTGTAAAATATTCGGCATACTTGCCACCGCTATTGGTGTTGTAGTCCTTTATCAGGTATTCAAAAATGGTAGCGTAAAAATCGAATTTCTGGTTAAAAATATGCTCAAAGCTTACCCCAACCAATTTGTTTATGATGGCTTTTGCAAATGCATCACGCTTACTACCATCGCTAATGTATTCAGTAAGGCGGTCGAACAACACCACTTTAGCCCCGCCATCTGTTTTCACCGAGAAAATGTCGTTGTTGGTAATGGCAATATCCATCAACGTGTCGTCAAACAATTTGGCAAAATCGCTTTCGTTTTGTCTGCCAAAAAGTTCAGAAATAAAGTGCTGTGGTTTCAATTTTGCGGTGTCGGCTCCCAACTGCAAAAGCAACATTTCGTAATCGTCTTCGGAATACGTGCTTATTTCTTTTTCCCAGTTTTCGGCTTTCTGTAATTTGCTGTCGAGTTTCTTTACCTCAAACGCAAATTTGTCGTTCATAAATTTATACAGGAAAACCTGTGTAATGATTTTGAACTCGTTGCCATCGTTGCCTAAACCGTAATTCGCACTAATGCTTTTAAGGCTGTCGATAAGTGTTTTGGTTTTTTCTTTAAAATCTAAATCTGTCATTTTTTATCCTTTTTTCAATTTGTTAATCCCGAAGGGATTGAATGTTTATAGCAAAAT
>JBDHYS010000265.1:0-3212 GCA_039811505.1 Paludibacteraceae bacterium
CAGACGGAGCCTATATTTATGGAAATAATTCTGTTGCTGTTTCGCAAGGAAACTACGATGGAAAACAAGAAGCACTTACAACCGATCCGCCAACGGATGGAGGTGGAGATGGTGGAAATAATGAAGAAGTTGTCGAGCCTCAGCTTTGTATCGGTGAACAAGCAGTGTTTTTCCACAAACCAGAAAACTGGAGCAGCAGTGTGAATCTTTATGTTTATGATGAAAATAGCGGTAGTGGTGTTGTGAAGATCACAGGAGATTGGCCCGGAAAATCAATGACCAATTTAGGAAACGGATATTATAAATATGTATTTGACCAAACAATTGGTGAAAATTGGCAAATTCTGTTCAATTCGGGTGGTCAGCAAGTACCGGGCGGAAGCCAACCGGGTTGGAAAGTGAAAAACGGTGCTATTTATCAATATGCGTCGAGCGAAAGTGGTGCCATTGAAAAAACATTGACAGAAACCGAATGTACTTCCTCTGTAAAAAATAATTTATACAATAATTTGATGATTTACCAAAACGGCAACAACCTGATTATTGATTCTAACAAAACCGGTATTCTTCCAGTTTATTCAGCGTGGGGAAGTAAAATTAAAACTGTTTATATGCAAACAGGAAAGAATATTATTTCTGATTTACCGACAGGATTTTATATAATTGGAAATCAAAAAGTAATTAAGAAATAACAAATAAAAAACATTAAAAAACTGCAAACGTTTGCAATAAAAAAACGTCATTTTTTCATAAAATTGTAACAATGTGATGATTGTATTCTCTAACTTTGAATTGTAAATAACATTTTACCAATAAATATCATGAACAAGAAACTATTTTATTCATTTATAGTACTCGGATTTTTACTGTTTTCAATCCCATTGAATGCAGTTACATTCAATGTAACGGTACCTGAAGGTACTCAAAAATGTTACGTTGCCGGAGCATGGCAAGGTTGGGCTGCGGGTTCCGCTTTAGAATTAGAAAAGAATGGAACCAATTCATTTACTTTAACATTACCGGACGTAACCCAAGCACAAGTTGAGGCAGGTTATAAATATTTAGCAGGAAGAGATTGGACGTATGTTGAGAAAAATGCTGATGGCAGTGAATTAAGTAATAGGATTAGTATAGGTAATCCGGATGTGGTTGCAAAATGGGCTGCAGTTCCCGTTCAAACCAATGTGATTACTGAAAAACTAAACTTTAATTTTCCCGATGGAATTACTTCACATATAGCAGAAATTTTACTCCCAAAAGATTATGAAGCCAATCCTACAAAGCAATATCCTGTCCTTTATGTGCATGGAATACAACAATTTTATAGAAATTCAGGAAATGATGGCGATGCAAAAGAGAATTTTTTCAGCCCTAATTCTTGGGGAGCAGAACAAGCGTTAGAATCATTGCAAAATGGAGGAACTCAAACAGGTATTGTGGTTAGAATATACGGTTTGTTGCCCGAACTTTCGCCTTGGAACAATCCGGTATTTATGGGTACAGGAAAAGCTGATCAATATTTGGATATTTTTATTTCACAAGTTATACCTTATTTGAAATCGAAATACCGAATTTCAAATGATCCAAAAGATAACTCGTTGTTAGGTTTTGATATGGGGGGACTTTTTGCTTTTTATGCAGCTTTGAAACATCAAGATAAATTCAGCTCAGTTGCTTTGTTTTCACCCTCATTTTGGTTCAACAAAAACGAACTCTCAAATTATGTGGATAATTGGACAAAAACGAACGAAGATTTGAAATTTTATTTTACAGTAGGAGAAAGAGAAGGTGATATGTATCAACTTGAAGTTGCTAATATGGTGTCAAAATTAGCAACAAAAGGAGTTGATAATGCTAAAATTTCTTTTGAATTAATCGCAAACGGACAACACAACGATAGTTTTTGGAAAACAAAATTCAGTCAGGCATACCTTTTTAGTTTAGGTTTGAACAATACGAGTAGTTTAGTGAAAAACATTGATTTTCAAAATCTTTCAGCAAATTTATCTATGAAATCACCCCAATTTAGTGCAGAATATAGATTTATGGGTGGGGAAACTACTTCTTCGGTTGCGTGTGATGTAAACGGAGTGTTAAGTTTGGTCAATTATCATCAATCGTCAGGAGCTGTAAAACAGGCTAAAACATATATTAAAATTGTACCTGCTTCTATGAAAGCAAAATACTATTTTAATGTAAATAAAAGTAGCGATTGTACAGGGAGCAAACTTTTTGCAAGTGATAAAAATGTCTCTTTCAGTAGCAGCAAACAATTTGATTCTTGGATTCGGGTTGTTGTTTTTGAAGATGAAACATCAGAAAACGTGGCGGCTTCATCCAATTTTTTCAGATTAATCAAAGGAGATAATAAAGAAACTTTGATGACACCTTCAAAAAGCGATGGTTCGGCAGGAAGTGATGATAATTTTGCTGTATCGGCAACCGTTGATTTCAAAGATGCTGAACGCACATTCCAAATCTACTTTGGAAGTGTCAATTCCGGTGCTAAAATGAGTGCTCTCACTCGAATGTTTGAAGTAAGTGCAACTTGCTCAAAAGCACAAATTATATACCTTTTCAAAACAAACGAAGTGATTGTGACGGAATTAGAACACAAATATAACCCAAATGAACTCGAAACAGGACCTGCTATAACAGCTTTTACAGCAATTCCATCAGTCGGAAAAGCAGGAGTTCCGGTGGTAATTACTGCTACACCGCGTAATTTAGAGGGGTATAACGTAACGTTTAAATTAGCACGTAATTATGAAACAGCAACAAACCAAACAGCTACACTTAATAGTAACGGTGATTATACGTTTACATTTACACCTTCACAAGGAATTTATGAAATAACCATTTCTGCCACAAAAAGCGGAGCTTCCACTGTAACGAATTCAGTATGGGTAAAAGTCCCCTACACCGAAATTTATCAAACCATCAATAAAGGGGTCGTAACAAATGCTTACAGTGAAGTAAATTGGGAAACTACGGGACGTTACAAAGCCAATTACCACACACACTCGGATCAATCTTTTGATACGTCAATTAATCCGAATGACGTGGTGGACAGATACCAATCAAAAGCTTATCAGATATTAGCTCTGACCGAACACGATGCCAACAGTTATCCTTGGGAAATGTTCCAAAGTTTTAATTATGCCTATGAAAATAGAAATTCTGGAACAATGGGAATGTTAACTTTCCCTGCG
>JBDHYS010000266.1:0-3201 GCA_039811505.1 Paludibacteraceae bacterium
AATCAGACACTCCGTAAGCCCCGTATAACACGGGGACGGCCATTGTTTTGCCCATACTGAAGCAAAAACCGCTGTTTCTGCCTGTTTGCTTATCTATTTCAGCTGCATGCTTGTAGAAAATCTACTTCTGACAGCTCAATTTATTCTTTCCGTTGTCTTTTCTTTCCTGCGACAAGCTATCAAAATGGGTCGCTTTCTCCATAACTACCAGTTCTTCTTAACGCTCGTTGAACAGATTTCTCGCATAGGGAATACGGTTCAACCCACGCTTCCTTGTTGGGTCGTTCCGACCACAGGAAGCCTAAGTATTCGTTTTCTTCATTTCATCAGCATTCAACTCTTGAATAATGGAAAATCTCAATGGATTAAAGCTACAATTGCCACAACTACCCCTAAGATAAATCCTATAATAATACCTTCAACAAAGAATTTTTTATATTTTTGGATAAGATTAATCATTTGTAAATGAATTTTATTATCAATCAATACATTGTCAACACATTGTTCAACTCATCTTCTATCTGCCTGCTTAGCGGCGGTATGCCGTGGCGTAATAATTCTTTCCAATATTCGTCGGTATATAAATGCGACTCTCTTAACCCTGAAAAAGAAGAAAATTTGATACCTTTCGTCTCTTTTTTTGTAACGTATTTTCTTTCCATTACATAAAATTCGTCTATTCCTTCTATTATTACTTCCGCCGAATCTTTTTTATGGCTGTAAAAAATCTCTCGATATTTTTTGCAACTTTCCAAATTGTCCATTCTAAGATTCTGAATATCATCAGTCAAGTAATTTTCAGTAACTTCAGAATGTTGAATACGTGATGTATAACCGAGAAGAGAATGTACTTCCTCTTTTGCCGGCAAAATTTTATCGATGTTTACTAATAATTTATCTTCATCGCTGTTGAGCTTGATATAACCCACTTTTGAATTATTTTTGAGTATATCTAGACCACTGGAAGTGTCTGAGAAAGTGTATTTTTTATCTAAATCAGTAAGGATGGTATTGCCGTCCATATAGGGAATACCCGCTGTTACCATGACAAGCGTAGCCGAGCGTTTTTTCATTTGATCAATCAATGTCTGATTGCGGAAACTCCGATGTGCAAGCAAATTAATTTGGAACTTTCTTCCTTTTCTCGGGAAATAATACGCTACCATGCCGTCTGTGTAGTATTTTAGCTTTCTGTCATCCAACTGATAACTTCGGAAATAGCCTGTGAGTACAACGTAATCGTAGTCTTTTGGAGTAACGCAAATGTCGGATAAGAGGATTTCTCGTTCTTTCAGCCGTACTTCCATTAGTTGCTTCAATTCTTTCAGGCTGATTTCCAAATTATCGTATCCGAGATGCTGAATGGTTATCATTGAAGAAAGATTTACTGTCCTTTTTTCAATTTCAGAGATAGGTGCGATTCCGTTTATATCCGATATGGCGCCCGATTTACCTCCCTCGATTATCAAGTGTGCAAACGCGACCGCTTCGCCTGTCTTATCATCCACTATTTTCAGTTGCGAATAGGAACTTTGATAAAACAAAAATAATAGGATGAGTAGTTTTGTTGAATTTTTCATTGGATTTTGTTGATTCTTATATCCATTTAATTTTGTATAATTATGGCTGCCTATTCTTTTTTGACAGCCATAATTAACTTCGTTTACTTTTATCCGACAATCTTTATTCCGAAAAGCCAAACTTCAGTGTTTCCTTTAACACCATCTAAAGCTCCTTTGATAACAAGAAAAGAAAGACCATCGCCGCCATTCGTTTTCTTCATTTCTTCCGCATTCAATTCTTGAACACCGTAGTTGTTTAAATCGATTGTTTTCATTTTTTACAAAATTAATTTAAAAAGTTAATAATCAAACTGTTTTGTGTAATTTGTTTTTGTGCACTATTGAAAATTACGTTTGCAAAGATAACTTTGTACCGTGAAATAAACTTGCACGGAAAGAAAAAAATGAAATTCCTCCGTTGTTTTTTTTCATTTCGTCTTCGGTTAAAGGCCGTATCAGTATTTCAATTTTAAAAACAAGTGGATGCGAAAAGTAAAATGTTTTCTTTTTACGGTTGTATTTTACCTCGCCTCCAAACAAACTAAATTCATCCAATAAGTTGTATAGTTGCCTGCGGCTTATCTGCAAACTTTTAGCAAGCTCTACGGGAGTTCCTGTGTGCTCACTTTCTATCAGGTTATGAAGAAGTTGAAGCCGTTCTATTTGACTAAATATTTTATGCATAATCCGTTATGCTAAGCTAAGCTTAGTGATTGTTTTTGCCACATATCATAATATCTGGTTCCTTTTACAAATAGTTTCCGGTGATTTCCTCCCCCGTCATTCCGGATATGTCCTTTATAGATGAAAGTTTCGCGTTGGTTGCTGGGATTTCCAAAATCCCAGCTCTTGTATTATCAGGATTTTTAATCCGATAGAAAATCAAACAAGCACAACATCTAATAACCCTTTCCCGCCAGCATAGTCTATAGCAGAGCTGTAACGATACTCTTCTGGACGATTTACAAGTTCAGCTTTTACAGGATTTTGGTGGATATAGTTTAACTTTTGATTGAAATAATCATTCAGATAAATTTCCTGCGCATCATTTCCTTCCTGCCAAAACTTGTAATTTGTAATCTTTTTATCATTCTTCCCCGCATATTCAAATCTGTTCAACATCCATTCCTGGCGACTTTCTTGCGGGTCGCAGATTAGAGTGTTTATTATCTTTTTACTCGTAAATTTCTTAAAATCCCTCCAGATATCAGACACCTTGATTTCTTCGGAACTTCCCACAATGGCATGTAAGTGGTTACTCATCAGAACCCAAGCATAAATAATCAATCCCTTTTCTTTTTGACAATACATCAAGGAATCAAGTATTATATGTTTATAGATCGGACGGGTAAAAATATCCACCCAATCTACAACGGTATCTGTAACAAAATAAACTTCTCCTACTATCCGATTTTGTATATCCATTTTACAAAAATAATATCTTTTATTTGAAGTTTTATTACCGGAATACAATTCCTTATAATACATAAGGCGGGATTAATGAAAATCACGCCAACCAACGCTAAAATTTGCTCATTTATCATATATCCGAAAGGACGGGACGGACACAAGGACAAGTGCGATAACTGTGGTACGGAACATTACAGTTATAATAGTTGTGGCAATCGCCATTGCCCCA
>JBDHYS010000267.1:0-3196 GCA_039811505.1 Paludibacteraceae bacterium
GAAAGGGGCAGAAATTTTAATCTATCCAACTGCAATTGGCTGGGAAAGTTCAGACACAAAAGAGGAAAAATCCCGACAACGCGATGCTTGGATTACCATTCAACGCGCTCATGCCGTTGCAAATGGATTGCCTGTAATCTCCTGCAACAGAATCGGGTACGAAAAAGACCCATCAGGGATGACAAACGGTATTCAGTTTTGGGGAACTAGTTTTGCTACCGGACCGCAAGGAGAAATTTTAGGACAAACTTCTGACGTAGGAGAAGAAAATTTAATAATCGATATCGATTTACAACGGACAGAAAACGTACGCCGTTGGTGGCCCTTTTTTAGAGATAGAAGAATTGATGCTTACGAAGAAATTAAACGCAGATGGCGGGATTAATTAAAAATGCTCAGCAGATTATTACTGTCCGATAAAAGTTTAAATTTAATAAAAGGGTTGCCTCCAAAAATGAAGGCAACCTTTTTTAGGGCTAAACAAAATGAGTTAGTTTAGGTATTTTAATACTGTATTATTGTTTTAAGAATTTTGATTTATATTTTCCAACTTGCACTATATACATTCCATTGTTCAAATCACTCACATTTATTTTGCAATTATTTAATTCTTGTTTCTTCACAACACTTCCGGTGGTATTATAAATTATCACATAATCATTCGGATTATCGGATGTTATATGCAATATATCTTTAACAGGATTTGGATAAATGCCTATTGTATCTATTTTTTTATCTACAATACCGGTGTTTGTTTTCGCAATAATACCTTCTTCACCGATTTCATAACTTGCTCCTCCTACAACGTCATCTTCGTTAGAAATTGTTACAGTAATAACCGATAGCATTTCAAGACCAATTATATCTAAAAGAATATTGTATTCACCAATTGGTACATTTTCAAACTTATAGTTGCCATTTTCATCTGACTTGGTGATCGCTACGATTTCATTGCTACTATTTGAATGTAAATATAAATCAATATCACTTACAGAGTTAGACGTCTGATTGTTAAAAGCATTGACCAACTGAATCACCTGCCAAACTATTTCTTCTTTAAGTGAAATTTGTCCCGTAATAACTCCTTTTGCTGTATTAGGGAAAGGTTCGGGTTTGGATAATAATTCAACTCTGAAAATCGTATCGTTCCATTGTGAATTATAATACATAGGTTGTTCTATTTCGGGGGCATCATACCACATAGCAGCATTAGGGAAATAGCTGGTTAAATTATTTTCTCCTTCCTTTACCTTTAATACAAATCTACCTGTTTGTGTTTTGATTTCTGCTTTCCCATTTTCTGTCTGAACTGTACGATATGGGATAAAATCCCCATCGATTCGTTTCATAAAAAGCTCTAATTCAGCATTTGCGGGGTTTTCATTCTGAACTAAATCTACTTTCATTTCTGCCTCCTCAATCGAGAAATAAAATTCTTGTGAGAAGTGTTCACCTCTGGTCGGAGACAAATACCATGAATCACTATTTGTTTTAACATCATAATAGCCAAAATCAAAAGGAATTCTAATTTTGTATTTTCCCGGTATCACTTCAACTGCTTCATCGGACTCCATATCAACATAATTTTCACTATCAAATAAAGTAATAGTGTTTTTATTGAAATTGGGAATGCTGTAATATGTGTTAATAATCAAACCGTCATCACCCAAATAATCGACAGAGCAAGGATTTCTAAATTTAATGGGTGAAAAAGATTCTTGTTGAACGAAAAAACTTGCATTTACATTATCTCCACGTATTACTGAAACGATTAGGTAACCGATATCATCCTCAGTTGTAATATACATTTTTGAGTTAGCTCCTTTGATTAACTCCTTTTCAAACGTATGTAGATTCATTCGATACCATTCATAAACGATATAATCATCATATTCTCCATCCACAAATTCATACGGTGGTTTTTTATCTCTCAATTGAATGCCTACACTTGCTTCAATTCCACATCCTACATTGCCGTGCATTACGCCTGTAAGCCACATACTACCATCAAGACTCCAATTCATAACTTTTGTATGTACGTTTGGCATCTTAATTTCTTCTTCGTTGGAGGTATATCCATCTTTATCACCGCCATTAACTCGCAATCTGAATTTTGTATTTTCATCCCATTTGAGCCATTTGTAGTCACTTGTTAATTCAATAACTTTTCCATCTTCCGTTGCATTTTCCCAAGTAGAAGATTGATTATTGTATTTTTCTAAAATGTAAGAATTTGCACCAATTTTTTCTGGTTCAGGAAAGCTCATCTCAATTTCCACATAGCAACTTTGGTTATTTGCAAAATATGTATAACATGAAATCTGTTTTACGAAAAAACCTGCTATTTTCCCATTTTCTAATTTTTGTAATTCTTTGAATATGGGAAGTGTGCCACCTTCATTGGGCGTGATTTCTGTAAATTTATTTTGACTGAATAGATTGGAGGGATAAACTAATAACAAACCCAAAATTACGAGGCAAAAAAAGTAAAGTTTTGTTTTCATAGTTTTAAAAGTTTAATTGTTTATAATTGCTTACCGAGATATTGATAAAACAACAATAACAAATGAACGTAAATTGCCAAATTCAAAATTTTATTAGAAATCGTGGTTTATTTTTCAAAATAATTTTGATGTCTGTTTTATTAATTTCTAATTAAATTTTAGCTAATACGAAAATCTATTATTATTTACAAAACCTCGCTGTACAAAATTAAAGTTTTGTAACTAAGAATTATTCTCAAATCGTAAAATATATGGTGTGATTTGAGTCAGAAAATTCCTAAAAAGTAAAAATTTGATTGTTTTTGGGTAAAAAAGGTCTTTTGGTTTATTAATTTATTGTTGGTTTAGGTTCTAAAATTTATTTTTTTTTGTAAAGCTTTTGAATTATTTTCCGGGACGCCATCGTTGAAAAACAGTAACAGTTTTGGGAAATATTCCATTTTGAGCAGTTCGAATATCTTCTACAACAAAGAAAGCATTTTTATCAAAATTTTTTATTACACTTTCTATTTGTTTCATTTGTTTTCTGCCCACAACCGTTTCGATAATATCCACATTTCCAATTGAACCCGTTCCGTGTACTAAAGTTGCTCCGAAACCACTTTTGCTTATCAGTTTTGTAAGTCTGTTTCCATCTTCTTTTGTGTAAACACGATAAAGTAATACACCAAAAGCCAATTTGTTTTCGATCA
>JBDHYS010000268.1:0-3180 GCA_039811505.1 Paludibacteraceae bacterium
TGGGAATTACACGAATTTAAAAGACGTGGATTAATGTATGCCTGTGGGTCGTGTGGCAAAAAGCAGGCGCGGGATATGTCCCGCCCTGATTTATCGACTTCAACACCATAGGTTTGTAGGATGTAGTTTGCAACCGCAGCAAAATAATTGCTGTGGGAAAAGCCCCCTAAATCTCCCACAGGGGGACTTATTGAGATTATCCACTTAATACCATCTCCTGAGGGACTTACAAAGAGTAATTGGGTTTCGAAGTATTCATCCTGCAAAAGTTGCTTGCGAAGCAGATCAACGCTTTGCAAGTGGTCAAAATCAATACACAACAGGCCGGAATGACTTATCAATGCTTTGTCGTTGCGGGTTTGAAACATTCCTGAAAAAGTACAGTAGTCGAATGTTGAGGCTTTGAATTGCCGGGCGACCCCCTGACCCCCTGAAGGGGGAAGTTGCGAGAGCAAAGAGCGCAGTTTTTCCGTTCGTTGTTTTGCATAATCGCCGACAATGTAATTGTAGGCATCGAGCAAAGAGATTGACTTGTGAGGAATGGTATTCCGAACGGGAGCTTTGAAGAAAGAGAATAAAGCCCCTCCAACCTCCCCGAAGGGGAGGCTCTTAGACTGTTGCGGTTGAGTAACTGATACATTTTTCTTGTTATTTCCGTGGAAATTGAATTTTTCTCCGATTTGCAGATTCATTTCTTTGTTGATTATCTGCAACAGTTCATCGCCTGACTGCTTGTAATGCAGTTCGGCAAAGTCGAACGCATCACCGGGAGGGATAGCGTTTTGCGTATCGTAATGACACGCAATTTCGGCTGCACTCGGCATAGTTACAAGCGAGCTTAAACTCTGCACTCGTTGGCACGAAATTTCGCTATCCAAATGCCGTGCAAATTCGGTACGCGCATTTTCGGCGGCACTCGACAAAACACCAAACGAGTTTGAGTTTTGTTCTCGTTGGCACGAAAACTCTCTATCCAAGGCATTTCCCAAAACACTCTCCTTGTAAATGAAAATATTCAATGTCGGTTTATCGGCATTGAATGGATTTTTAGCAGGTAAACAAGTCCTCCCCGAAAGGGAGAGGACTGTTTGTTCTGGATAATACGACCTCAAAATATGTGCATATATCCCAATGCCGTAGTGAGTTTTAGACAATATCGCCTCCTTACTTACGTTTCCCATAATCACGAATTTTAATCATGCTGTAATTATTGGCGAGCAAACGCTGAATGTCTTGGCGGCGGTAGTACAATTTATTGCCAATACGTGAAAATGGCAACATGCCATTGGAGCGTAGAGTTTGTAGAGTTCGAGGGCTAATATGCAGAATCTGCATTACGTCTTGATTATCAATCCAATCTTCAAGAAAGGACTTTTCAAGCATTTCATCAATTTCCTCATTTGAAAGCTGGTCCATCTGGACTTGCTTAATGTTGAAATGTCTGCGGAAATTTACAGCCAACGGCTCGTTGCTGCTCTGAAAATAATCTTTCAGGATTTCAGATAAAACTCTTGGTTCTTTCATCGTTTTGTCCTCCTTCCTTTATTGCTGATATAATCAGCTGCTTTTTGCTCCACCTCGGCAACAGAGGCAGAACGAGTACGGGTTAACCACAAATCAAGTTCGGGACGTCGGAAATAGAGTTTCTTTCCTTGGGGGCAATAACATGGAATTGTATTGCTGCTTGTCAGCTTATACAAATGGCTGCTGCTTAAGTCGAGGTATAAGCAGGCTTCGCCAAAGGTGAAAATCTCCTTTTGAAGAAGATTCTGTTCGACCAAGCGTTTTTCGATTGAGTCGAGTTTCAATAAAATCTGTTCTTGCATAATTTCATTTGCTCGCCAGGTTGTTAGGCTTTCCGCTTGCGGCGAATTTCAAAAGAAAAGCCGCAACCCTCTTGTGAAGATTGCGACTGCAAATGAATACGATAAAAGGAGGGTCATTTTTATAGTGAACGTTCACTATAAAAACATTCTTTCCTATTTTATTGGTTTATTTCTCTTTGTTTTTCAAGCATTTCCTCAAATATCTTAATAGTGCTTTTCATATCTCTATTGGCTGTTGATTTCGAAACGGACAAGTCATTTTGATATGTAGAAAGATCAATACCTAAAAACCTTCCCATTGCCATAAATACATCTTTTTTTGAAATATTATTTTGATTTTTATCCTTAAAGTAATCCAATTCATAAAGACAGTTTACGACACGAAGAAAGTTTATTTTCCGACCACGGCTTGTAGATAGAAAAACATTCGAATTTTCTCTTTCGGCTTTTTGTGTATTACTTGGTACTCCTTGAGGATAAAGTTCAAATTGCAATTCGTTGAGAATTTTCTGAATTTCAATTTTGCAACGTTGTAAATATACGTCCTCTCGATTGTCTGTATCGATAAGGCTTGTGATAAATGTAAGTTGCCAGAAAACTTCCTTTGTAGCCAAAGTAGCTAATTTTTGACAATAATTTCGAACTTTTAGAATTTTAAATTTCAGACATCTCAATTCGTCATAAATACGAAACAATTCATTGAAGTACTCCACAAATAATACCTCATTATCCAAAAAGATATTGTTCTGGACTAAAAAATCATAATGTGAGTAATTTAGGTCATCTTCAATATAATCATCCAGCGACTGCTTAGGGTAATCATCTCTCAATTGTTTAATTTTTTGTGTAATTTTGTCATGATTTGGAATGCAATCTATTGGTTCATTCTTATGTTTCGAGTTCTGAAATGTCCCTAACAAAAAGAATAAATACCCAAAAGAATCATCTTCGTTAATTACATTGAAAAGATTCTCCCTGATTTCAGATATCATCTCAATAGGAATTTCACCATCAAGAGAATTGTAAATTGGCTCAGAAGGCTGCATTGCATTATTTTTTTCAAATAAATCTTTTTGCAACAAGTAATTCTGTCGGCGAATATCTGCTGACAGAACGTTGTTGAAATAATTATCTGTCATATCTTTACTATGCCTCAAAGGCATCATTTGATTGACTATTTCATTTACTTCATCAAAATGTTTTATAGACGATTTGTTGACTTCAAGATATTCTTTTGCTCTCATATATGTAATTTTTAGATTTTTATTTCAGGGAAACTGTCGATTGCTTCGCGAGCTCCCTTGTCGGTTATGTTTGCGTAATGTTTAATGGTTGTTTGAACGGATTTATGACC
>JBDHYS010000269.1:0-3149 GCA_039811505.1 Paludibacteraceae bacterium
TTTTTCTTTACGGGAAGCGGCATCACAAAATCATAATCTTCACTCACAAGTGCTTCCCAATCGGGTGAAACAACATCAAGAAACCACGAAACGGCATAAATCAATCTGTTGTTAGCACGATTAATAGCCAAATCCCATTTCTGATAATCAATTTCGGTATGTTTAAGGTGAAGAATTTTCATTTGTCGTCTATTTCAAAACATATTCAGCTGCTTTTGTTGCAGAATTGGTACCATCAATTGCAGATGAAGTAATTCCGCCCGAATACCCCGAACCTTCCCCAACCGGAAACAAACCTTTTACTTGAATATGTTGCAACGTTGCGGCATCTCGTGGAATCCGAACCGGTGATGAAGAGCGAGATTCAACACCAAGCACAATTGCTTCGTTTGTTAAATAGCCTCTCATTTTTGAGTCGAACCTTTTAAAGGCAACTTGCAATCGCTTTCCAATATTTTCGGGTAGCCAAAAATGCAACGGAGATGAAATTACTCCCGGCAAATACGAACATTCAGGTAATTCTGCCGATAGTTTTCCATTTACAAAATCAATTAATCGTTGTGCTGGTGCAACTAAGCCTTTTCCTCCGTTATTTCTAAACGCCAAATTTTCAAGATAATTTTGAAATTTAAGTCCTTTCAACGCTCCATATTGATCAAATTCTGCAGGAATATCTTCTGGTAAAATCTCCACAACAATCCCTGAATTGGCATAAGGCGAATTTCTTTTTGCTGCCGACATACCATTCACAACAACCGTTTCTTCAATCGTTCCTGCTGGAACAATATGTCCGCCCGGACACATACAAAACGAATAAACCCCTCTTCCATCAACTTGCTCCACCAAAGAATAACTTGCATTGGGCAAAAATTCGTTTTTTTCTTTTGCGTGATATTGAATTGAATTGATTAAATCTTGTGGATGTTCCACTCGAACGCCCATTGCAAAACCTTTTGCCTCCAATTCTATCTTCATCGAATGCAACATTTCATATACATCGTGTGCAGAATGTCCTGTTGCTAAAATTATTGCTTTTGCATTATAAACAGTTCCATCTTCCGTTTTACAACCTTCAATTGTATTGTTTTCAACGATTAATTCTGTTACTTTTTTATCAAAATGAAATTCGCCACCGTTATCAATGATAGTTTTTCGCATACTTTCAACAATAAGCGGCAAATCGTCCGAGCCAATGTGAGGATGTGCATCGTAAAGTACATTTTCTTTTGCTCCGTGCACATAAAATGTTTCAAATATTTTGGTAACATTTCCTTTTTTGCGGGAGCGAGTGTATAATTTTCCATCGGTGTAAGTTCCGGCACCACCTTCCCCAAAACAATAGTTCGATTCTTTATTGATGCCTTTATTCCGATTAAGCTGGGCAATGTCAATTTTTCTTGATCTAACATCTTTTCCTCGCTCGAGAACAATTGGTTTCACACCAATTTCGAGTAATTGCAATGCTGCAAACAATCCTGCCGGACCGGAACCGACAATAACAATCGGTTCGCTGTTTTTTACGTTTTTATACGGAAATTCAATTTCACGAGAAGATGGTAAATCATTTTCGGTGAAAACTTCAAGAGCAAGATTGATCTTCACAGGTGTCATT
Source organism: Paludibacteraceae bacterium (assembly GCA_039811505.1). Lineage (GTDB taxonomy): Bacteria > Bacteroidota > Bacteroidia > Bacteroidales > Paludibacteraceae > UPXZ01. The sequence goes on from JBDHYS010000269.1 coordinate 1,613, forward strand.
CGAGCATCAATCGATTTTCGAAGGATTCGTATATGATTTATTTGATTTGGATGGATTTCTAACTTTTGGGCTATTTGAATTTTCAACAATTCTTCTTTTGCAGCTTGTTCGGGAGTAACGATGATTTGAATTTCTGTATGCATACTTTTTATGAATGAAATAAGAGTTACAAAGATAATACATTATTAAGCGTTTGCAATGATTCAATAAAACTTTGACAACCTATAACAATAGAGTGTTTTTTATTGTAAAAATGAAGATTTTATGAAGAAATCAACTTTGGTAATCGGCACAAACGTATTATTGGCAATAAAAAAGAATAATACCAAAAATTCATCCTTTTTTTAGTCCGATTGCATTGGAAATCGTTCTAATTCTCCTTTTTCGATAATTAGGTATTTCAGAAAATTTTCGTGTGAAAGGATTTTTTTCAATCTTTCATCTCTTTCTATCACTAATTTTTGTGTTCTCTTTTGTAAATTACATCTTTTCCGACTTTCTAATTTTTGAATTTTTTGTAAACATTCTAATTCTATTTTTTTTATTTCCCCCACTTCAAAATCGGATAATTGCAAAATTTTTTGTACTTTTTCTACTTTAAGGTCGACATGTTCAATTAAAATGGATTCAATAATCTTCACTTCTTGTGAAAACAAAAAATGGGTGGAAAATAAAATTAAAATAGTGAGAAAAACACTTTTTTTCATCTTTGAAAACTGTTAATGATTCTTCAGTAATTCTTTAGCATTAGCTAAAGCAGCCTCGGTAATGCTTGTTCCACTAAGCATTTGTGCTATTTCACGCATTCTTTCCTCTTCATTCAATCGTTTGATGTGCGTAATTGTTTCATGCGTTGTGTTATCTTTAAAAACGGAGAAATGGTCGTTTGCTTTTGCAGCTATTTGCGGCAAATGAGTGATCACAATTACTTGAGAGTGTTGGCTCAATAATTTCATAATATTTCCCATTCTTCCTGCAATATCGCCCGAAACGCCGCTGTCGATTTCATCAAAGACGATGGTTGGTAAATCTGATTTTTGCGCTGTCATTGATTTTATCGCTAACATAAATCTTGAAATTTCTCCTCCCGATGCTATTTCTGCCACAGGTTGCATTGTTCTGTTTTTATTGGCTGAAAACAGAAAAGTAGCTTGATCCATTCCCGATTCTGAATAATTTTGCAGTGGTGTAAGTTGGATTTGAAATTGAATATCAGTCATTCCTAATCGTTTCAAAATCTCGATTAAATTCTCTTCAATTTCTACTATAATCGTATTTCGTGATTGTGAAAGCCTGTTTGCAGACTCTCGAAGTTCATTCTCATTTTCCACAACTCGTTTTTGTGCTTTTTGAACTTCTTCTTCAAAATTTTCAATTTTTTGCAGTTGAGCTCGCCATTTTTCTCTTATTTGAATCAATTCAGCAACGGAATCAACTCGGTTCTTTTTTTGCAATTGATAAAGAAGACTCAATCTATCATCAATAAATTCAAGTCTTTCAGGATTAAAATCAATTTTATCTTGTTACTAATTTAATT
>JBDHYS010000270.1:0-3145 GCA_039811505.1 Paludibacteraceae bacterium
GAGATGCAACTTGCTCAACTAAATTTTTTGGTGGTCTAATACCTTTGAATGGTTTAATGATTGCCATTTTATACTCTATTTTGGATATTAATACTATCGAGAATTAAAATTTCTCGCAAATTTACAAAAAAGGATTCATCTATCCTTAAATATTCGTATTTTGCTTGATTTTTATTCTTGCAAATATCTGTTTTTGCTATTGATTGCTATTGGTTTATTACCTAATTTTGTGTAAAATTTATCTTCTACTATGGAATCAATAAAAGAACTTTATCGCATTGGACACGGACCTTCCAGTAGCCACACAATGGGCCCACGATTTGCTGCTGAACACTTTGAAGCAGAAACAACAGATGCGGATTCGTATCAAGTTACACTTTACGGCAGTTTAGCCGCCACCGGAAAAGGACACTTAACCGATGCCACCATTATTGAAACGTTGCAACCCAAAAAAATTTCCATTCATTGGCAACCAAATATCGTACTTCCATTTCATACCAATGGAATAAAATTTGAAGCTTTTGATAAAGATGGAAAATTAACAAAAGATTGGATAGTTTACAGTGTGGGAGGAGGAAAAATTGTAGATGAAAATTCCATAGAAGTTGAAAAACAGTTGTACGAACACAGCTCAATGGTCGATATTTTGAAATATGTGGAAAAAAACGGACTTGATTATTGGGAATATGTAAAAAAAAGAGAAGAATCTGATTTGTGGGATTATCTTATTGAAGTGTGGAAAGCAATGAAAAACTCCATTGAAGAAGGATTGCTTGCAGATGGAGTTTTGCCAGGGGAGCTTAATCTTAGGCGAAAAGCTTCCGATTATTTGGTAAAAGCAAAAAGCTTACGGGCAAGTTTGCAAAGCAGAAGTTTAATCATGGCTTATGCGATGGCGGTATCTGAACAAAATGCAAGCGGAGGCGTTGTGGTAACAGCACCAACGTGCGGTTCGGCGGGAGTTTTGCCTGCTGTTCTTTATCATTCTCAAAAAAATCACGAAATGAGCGATAAAGCAATTATCAAAGCACTTGCAACAGCCGGATTATTTGGGAATATCATTAAAAAAAATGCATCGATTTCGGGAGCAGAAGTGGGTTGTCAAGGAGAAGTGGGTTCGGCTTGTTCCATGGCAGCAGCTGCAGCCAATCAACTTTATGGTGGAAGTCCGCAACAAATAGAATATGCTGCCGAAATGGGCTTAGAACACCACTTGGGAATGACGTGTGATCCAATTTGCGGTTTGGTTCAAATTCCGTGTATCGAACGAAATGCGTTTGCTTCTTTAAGAGCTTTTGATGCCAATTTGAAAGCGATGTTATCGGATGGAAAACATTTAATCAGTTTTGACAGAGTGGTAGAAGTAATGAAAAATACAGGAAAAGATTTACCTTCGCTTTACAAAGAAACTGCCGAAGGTGGGCTTGCAAAAGAATGGATGAAAGACAAAAACAAATAAAACAAACATAAAATCAAAAAAATTATGACACTTAGTGGTAAAACTCGTACAGAACACGATTTATTAGGGAACAAAGAAATTCCCGTTGAATTTTATTATGGTGTTCAAACACTCAGAGCAGTAGAAAATTTCAACATAAGCCGCTCAAAATTATATCATTATCCCACATTTATCAATGCACTTGCCGATGTAAAAGCAGCTGCTGCGTTAGCCAATCACAAGTTAGGATTGCTCGACGCAAAGATTAAAGATGCAATTGTTGATGCTTGCAATGAAATTAAAAATGGAAAACTACACACACATTTTGTGGTGGATATGATTCAAGGCGGTGCAGGAACATCTACCAATATGAACGCAAATGAAGTAATTGCCAATCGGGCACTTGAATTGTTGGGATTTGAAAAAGGAGATTATACACATTGTCATCCCAATAATCATGTAAACCTTTCACAGTCCACAAACGACGCTTATCCTACAGCTTTGAAAATTGCAATTTACCGCAGCATCGATTCTCTTATTACCTCGCTACAACAATTAGTAACATCTTTTGAAACAAAAGGAAAAGAATTTGCCCATGTTCTGAAAATGGGACGAACACAACTTCAAGACGCCGTTCCAATGACACTCGGACAAGAATTTGAAGCTTATGCTGTAACACTTCAAGAAGAAGTTGGGCGTTTGCAACTGAACAGACAACTTTTATGCTCAACCAATATGGGAGCAACAGCCATTGGAACAGGGATAAATTCAGAACCGGAATATGCTCAATTATGTACCGATTATTTAGCTGAAGTTTCCGGTATTCCAGTAACTTTGGCACCCAATTTAATTGAAGCCACATCGGATATTGGAGCATTTATAACCAATTCAACTGTTATTAAACGATTGGCAGTTAAACTTTCCAAAATAAGCAACGATTTGCGTTTACTTTCATCCGGTCCACGAACAGGAATAAATGAAATAAATCTTCCGCCAATGCAACCGGGTTCTTCCATTATGCCCGGCAAAGTAAATCCTGTCATTCCAGAAGTGGTGAATCAAATTGCATACAGAGTTATCGGAAGTGATTTAACAGTAACAATGGCATCAGAAGCAGGACAACTTCAACTCAATGTGATGGAACCGATTATTGCATTTTCAATTTTGGAAAACATTGAAATTTTAACTCAAGGAATGGACACACTCCGTTTGAGGTGTATTGATGGAATTACAGCCAACGAAGATCGTTGCAGAGATATGGTGATGAACAGTATCGGACTTGTTACCGCTCTCAATCCATATCTTGGTTATGAAGCATCGACAAAACTTGCTGCTGAAGCTTTAAACTCCGGAAGAGGCGTGTATGAATTGGTTTTGGAAAGCGGTTTGATGGAAAAAGATCAATTAGATGATATTCTTAAACCAGAAAATATGATTCAACCAAGAAAAATTGTAAAAGATTGATTTTTCAGTTGCTTTTTATTCTAAAAAAAATCCTCCACATTCAGCAAATGGGAGGATTTTTTTATTTTATCAATGTTTGAAATCGACAACTTCTTCAGGATCGTGTTTGTATTTGAAGATCATTGCAAACAAAACAGTAACGACAAGAGCGTAAGCAGCAAATGTGAACCATATTCCTTGCCAGTCTTTCACGTGAGTAATCGGATCTTCAAACCATTTGGAAATTACAAAACCGGCAACGAT
>JBDHYS010000271.1:0-3140 GCA_039811505.1 Paludibacteraceae bacterium
TCGCGAAAAACTGTCCCACCAACGATATTTCGAATGGTTCCATTTGGCGATTTCCACATTTGTTTTAGATTAAATTCCTTTACGCGTGCTTCATCTGGAGTGATTGTCGCACATTTTATCCCCACATTGTATTTTTTTATTGCTTCAGCTGCATCTATCGTGATTTGATCATTTGTTTCATCACGACTTTGAACGCTTAAATCGTAATATTTAATATCCAAATCGAGATAGGGGAGAATAAGTTGTTCTTTTATAAATGACCAAATTATGCGTGTCATTTCATCTCCATCAAGCTCTACAATAGGGTTCTGTACTTTAATTTTAGTTCTCATATTATGTGATTTGTGTTTATAAAAATAGTTGCTCTTGCAGAATTAGTGTAACAATTTTTTATAGATTTTGTTTTTTTATTGAAATAAAACATTGAAAATCAACTATAAATTCATCTTTTTCACTCTGTCAATTTCTCGTTTGTCATCTTTTTCTTTTAAGGATTGCCGTTTGTCGTACATTTTTTTCCCTCTTGCCAATCCAATTTCAATTTTGGCTAACCCTTTTTCATTCACAAATAATTTAATGGGCACAATCGTATTTCCTGATTCTTTTGTGGCACGCATCAATTTTACCAATTCTCTTTTTTGAAGAAGTAATTTTCTATCTCTTCTCGGTTCATGATTGTTGTAGGTTCCAAAAAAATAGGTCGAAATATTCATATTTTTCACCCATAATTCGTTTTTGATAAAGGAACAATATGTTTCTGTTAATGAGGCTTTTCCATCTCGAATTGATTTTATTTCGGTTCCAAATAATTGAATTCCGGCTGTGTATCGGGATAAAATCTCATAATCAAAAGTGGCTCTTTTGTTTTTTATTATAATATTTGATTTCCTTATCATAAAGTTACGTTAATACAAAATTTGAAGCACAAAGTTAGCATAAAAAAATCTTTTCTAATTTTAATTATCTAAAAGTGATACGATATTTTTGTTTGAAGATTTATTGAACGTCTTTTATTGGTTTCTGTCCAACTTATTGATTTGTACAACGGATTATGTTCCACAATGTAACTCAAACCACTCGTTAAATGAATTTTTGGCGTAATAAAATAAGTTGAACCAATTCCGGCAGATAAAACGGCTTTAATATCTCTTATTATGATTGTTCCGTAATCAATTTCATTTTCTGGAGTTGGAACAGGTTTTCCTACTGAAAATTGATAAATATAATCATTATCAGGATTTTGTCGATGAACAAAAGTATTTATTTTTCCTTTCGGATGATAAATGGTAAATCCAATAAATTGACTGTTTCCACCTGTTCCATTTCCAGCTCCCAACCATTGTCCACGGTTCGTATAACCTTGTTTTATTTCATGGTGTGCATAAAAAGTAGAAGCCCATTGAAATTGGAAATCTTGCGACATTTCCAAATTGGTAACTTCAACCAATAATTCGCCTCTCATTTTATTATTTTGTTTTCCAATGGGGATAAATTTTCTAAATCCGGCGGTGTAAGCCATACTATGAAAAGGATATCGAATATAGCCATCAATTCCGGGTGAATGGTCGTTCAATCCAATTTCGGTATAAAATTCAACTCCGGCTTTTGGCAGTAAATAATCAAAACCCAAAGATGCACGTTGATCCCAATTATCGCGGGCTCCATTTGTATTAAGAGGAAGATTTATCAGTTCATACAGCGATTTGAACGACTTTTTTTCCCATTGTGCCAAATACGTTCTGTTGGCAAAAAGGGTAAAACCTTTAAGAAACGAAGGTGCAATTCCAACAGCTAATCCCGAAATTACAAACTTATCATTTGCCGGATCATTGTCAAAAAAATCTGATTCTTGTAGCTTTCCCATCCACATTCGAGCCTCAATGTCGCCCGCATACCAACCCCAAAGGTTGATCGAAGCTTTACGCAATCCAACATCTACTTTTGGATAAGATGGCGCATTATTCGAGTGCATAATGGGATTTATTTTTGCCGGACCCAACCAAATATATTGAGTGCCAACGCCCAATGTCCATTTTTTATACGAATATCTAATTTCAGAATCGCCCCAACCGATTTGAGTGTACGACTTATTCCCAAAACGCTGCGGAGCATCTGGTTTTCCAACTCCGAAATAACCAAAATCAGCTGCTTTGTTTTCATATAAACTCCCCACAAAATTGGGCTTTACATAATCATATTGAAGATTGGAAGAAAAAGCAAATTCTGGCTTTAATGTGATTTCAAAACCGTATTTTTCAAACCGTATTCCGGTCGAAAAATAAGTATTGGTTCCTTTTCCTTGCCACAAAATACCATCATTTTGCCCGTAAGGAGAAGCACTATTATACGAAACAAATAGTTCCGGTGCATAAATCTTAAATGAATTGGATATTTTGGTTTCCATTTTTGCATTTTGCCAAATAGAATTAATTGAATCCGAAAAATTCCATTTTGAATCGGATAAAGTTCTGAAATTTAAATTTTGACGTTCTGTATTTCCTGTTAAAGCTTCAAAATCATAGTATATTTCGGCATCAGAGAGCAATTTTTCTTGTCCAAAAATAGATGTTGGTATAAAGAATAACACAAAAAAGAGGAGAATATGGCTTGTTCTCATATCGGAATAATTTTTTATTTCTTCAAAAATAATAAAAACAAAGATAGAAAATTAAACCGTGCAAAAAAAGATACATTCCAATTTGTTTAGAAGTAGAAAAAAAACAGTAAATTTGCACAAATTAGAGAGATGGGAAGAATTTTAGCTTTGGATATTGGAAAAAAACGTTCGGGAATTGCAGTTACGGATCCGCTCCGAATTATTGCGAATGGCTTGGATACAGTCCCAACACACGATTTGCTCCCGTTTCTTAAATCGTATTTGGAAAAAGAGATTGTAGATGTTATTGTCATCGGAAATGCAACTCAAATGAGCGGTGCCGAATCTGAAAGCATGCAATATATTCGTCCGATAGCAAAGAAAATTCAGCAAATTTTTCCTACCATTGATGTCCATTTTGTTGATGAGCGTTTTACTTCTGTTTTGGCACACAGAGCAATGATTGACAGAGGATTGAAGAAAAAAGAGCGACAAAATAAAGCATTAGTGGATAAAATTAGTGCTACGATCATTCTACAAACTT
>JBDHYS010000272.1:0-3106 GCA_039811505.1 Paludibacteraceae bacterium
TGCATTACTGATAATACAAGCTAGAAAGATAATTTTTTTTATATCCCATTCGTCTATTTTCACAAACCTATTGATTACCATTATGAGTAATACGATGGTGATTATTGCAACTGTATATAAAATGGCTTTGGGAGATTTTTTCCAAAATAGACCAAGGGTAATCAGTAGTAACCCAAATGCGGTTGGTATTAATGCTGTTGCAGAAGCTACACCTGTACTGCCCGTAATCCCGAAATAACCGTAAAGTCCTGCGATAATTAATATAAGCCCATTGATAAAATTAGCTGATAAAGGTTTCATATAAAATAATTTAGAAGTTTGTATTAATATTTTGTTTTACTAAGCTGTTATTTGAACAATTAGACTTAACCCGCAACATACAACAAACCCGATGTAGATAATGTTTAATTATAATTATTGCTGCACGATAAAATATGCACTTTTGCCTATGGTTATTTGTGTTTTTTATCACTTACAAAAATAATCGTAAAGGGCTGAATCCTACAAATAGAAATAGCCCTTTTTTCATTTTTTATCAAACAGCAATATAAGTTTTTATACTACCAAAAAAATCGATAACAAATTAAAAGTAAGATTATTAAATTTATTACGACATATTATTTATTTCATAATAAGCATTTGCTGGCGGACGGATTCTTCGTGAATTGCCATTAGAACGGTTTTCATAAAATTACTGCTCATTCCCATTTTTTCAGCCTGACTAATTCTGTCTTTTAGGATTTCATCGTATCGTTGAGATTGAAGAATAGGCATATTATGTTCTTTTTTATACACTCCAATTTCTTGAGAAACACGCATTCTTTTTGCCAATAGTTCTAATAAATCGTTGTCCAATCCGTCAATTTGACGCCGAAGAGCCGTTAAACTTTCTGTAGTTTGTTTTGTTTCACGAATGACCAAGTTGTCGAGGATAAGTGCTAAAACAGAGGGAGTTACTTGTTGTGCTGCATCACTCCACGCTTTATCCGGATTAAAATGTGATTCGATAATCAGACCATCAAAGTTCAAATCCATTGCTTGTTGGCAGATTGGAGCTATCAATTCACGCGTGCCGCCAATATGTGATGGGTCGCAAATAATCGGCAGATTGGGAATTTGACGATGAAGTTCAATTGGAATATGCCATTGTGGTAAATTTCGGTAAATTTTCTTTTCGGAAGTACTAAATCCGCGATGAATTGCACCAATTTTCTTAATTCCTGCTTTGTAAATGCGTTCGATTGCTCCAATCCAAAGATCCACATCGGGATTGACCGGATTTTTTATTAAAACGGGAATATCTGTCCCTTCAAGTGCATCGGCAATTTCTTGCACAGAAAAAGGATTGGCGGTTGTTCTTGCCCCGATCCAAATAATATCCACATCATTTGCCAACGATTCTCGAACGTGCTTTACATTGGCAACTTCCACTGCAATATACATTCCCAATTCTTCTTTCACACGTTTCAGCCACGGAAAAGCTTCCGATCCGTGTCCTTCAAAACCGCCCGGTTTGGTGCGTGGTTTCCAAACTCCCGCACGAAAAATTTGCACACCGATTTTTTTCAATTCTCTTGCCGTTGCCATTACCTGTTCTTCTGTTTCGGCACTGCAAGGACCCGAAATAACCAATGGTCGCTTGGGATCGATTCCGGGTAATAATATTGATTCTAATTCCATAATTCAATTTATTTAGTGATTGTTGTAATTTTAATTTTTAAGTCGTTTTAATGTTTCGTTTAATATTGATTCTGAACTGCATAACGAAATTCGAATGTATCTGTTTCCGTTGCTTCCAAAAATCAGACCGGGTGTTATAAAAACATTTTTTTCGTACAAAATCTTGTCTGAAATTTCTCCTGCATCTTTCCAAAAATTTGGAATTTTTGCCCATAAAAACATTCCTACCTGATTTTTATCATACGTGCATTGCAAAAAATCCATAATTTGATAAGCAATTTCACGCCTTTGTCGATAGACATCGTTCATCGTTTCATGCCACTCTTTTTCGTTTTTTAGAGCTTCTACTGCTGCCACCATCATCGGACGAAACATTCCGCTGTCCACATTTGATTTTACGGCTACAATCCATTCTACAAACTGCTTGTTGGAAGCCAACATCGCCATTCTCCAACCTGCCATATTGTGTGATTTGCTCATCGAATTTAATTCAATGCAGATATCTTTTGCCCCTTCTACTGATAAAATACTCCGTTTTTCTTCATTTAATATAAAACTGTACGGGTTGTCGTTGCAGATAATGATATTGTGTTTTTTTCCAAAAGCAACCAATTTTTCAAACAGATTTTTGCTCCCATTTTTTCCCGTCGGCATATTAGGGTAATTTACCCACATCAATTTTACATTGGAAAGGTCGTTTTGTTCAATTTCTTCAAAATTGGGTTCCCAATTATTATTTTCACTCAAATTGTAAAGAATCGTTTTTGCTTCTGCCAAATTACTTACCGATTGATATGTTGGATAACCCGGATTGGGAACAAGAACTCCATCACCCGGATTTACAAAAGCGAGTGTAATGTGTAAAATTCCCTCTTTTGAGCCGATTAAAGGTTGGATTTCTGTTTTAAAATCTAAATTTACTCCGTACCATTTTTGATACCATTTTGCAAATGCTTCTCGTAATTCCGGAATCCCAACATAGCTTTGATAGCCGTGAACATTGTCCTTGCTTGCTTCGGTTTTCAATGCTTCGATTGTCTCTTTCGAAGGCGGTAAATCGGGATTTCCAATTCCTAAATTCAATACATTTTTCCCTGCTAAATTCATTTCTGCAATCTCTTTTAGCTTCATTGAGAAATAGTATTCCGATACATTATTAAGCCTTTTGGCGGGTTCTATTATTTTTTTCATTAGTAAAAATCGAATAAAATTAAATTTTCGGTGTTTTTGCCTCTCTGTATTCTCCCAAAATCTGAAATTCTTTGAGCAGTGGTTTTATCGCTTCCAACGATTGACGATATCGCTCGTAATTTTCAAATGTCAATGCCACATAAAATTGATATTCCCACTCACGACCGAGAATTGGCAGCGATTGAATTTTTGTAAGATTAATGTGATAAAAAGATAAAATGGTCAATATTTTGGA
>JBDHYS010000273.1:0-3093 GCA_039811505.1 Paludibacteraceae bacterium
CGTAATGAACGGTATTGACACAACCGAAAAAGTAAAGCAACTATATCCACATATCAAAATTGTAATAATTACCATTTATGATGATGACGAATATATTTTTAATGCAATCAAAGCCAGAGCAGATAGCTATATTTTAAAAGATACCAAAGCCGAAAAAATTTATGAAACCCTAAATGACACCTTGAATGGCGGTTCGGCGATGTCGCCTTCTATCGCTTTAAAAACATTGCAATTACTCAAAAATGTCAATTTCACAAAAAACAAACAAACCGCTGAAAAAGTAGTGCTATCAGAAAGGGAAACTAAAATTCTCGAACAGATCAGCAAAGGATTTTCCAATAAAATCATTGCCGAAAATCTGTTTATTTCGCCATTTACAGTAAAACGACACATAGAAAATATCTACCAAAAACTGCAAGCACACAACCGCATAGAACTTTTAGAAAAAGCCCGAAAAAACGGCTTGATTTAAAAATGGGCTGAACAGCCCATTGCATAAATTGTTGATCTAATTTAATTTTGCAATATTAAAAATTAAATTTATGAAATCAATCAAATTCCTCTCCATCGCAGTTCTTGGAGCTATCCTTCTATTCTCATCTTGCGAAAAAGATGATGGAACGCAACCTGCCAATCCCGATGATTCTGCATCTTCTTTTTTTTCAGCGAAAGTAGATAATCAGGCTTTTCCAAAAGCTCACATTGATTTTACAGTGGCAAAATTTTTTAACTCAACCAAGACGCTTCAGATTTTAGGACAGCCTGAAGACAGAAAAGAAACCATTGTCCTAACATTGATGCCTTTTAGCGGAAAAGTAACCACCGCCGCTGATTGGAAGCCTGGCACTTACGATTTTGATCCGATACACATTACCAATCTGGAATATCTGGCAAGTGCAGGGTATAACAAGTGGAACGGCAACGGATACGACGGATGGAATGCGAAATGGGAGTATGTAAAGAGCGGTAAAATAATCATTACGTCGAACACCGGAACACACATCAAGGGTACTTTTTCTTTTGATGCAGTACGTCAAAACAATGACGGGACTTTTAATGCCAGCAATGTCAAAAAAATAACAGAAGGCAAGTTTGATGTGGAAATTAAAAATCAGTAGATAGTAATATTAATTTAAAACCACTAAAAACTCCAAAAATAAATATTAATATTATAAATTATGAAAACAATCAAATTTCTTCTTATCGCAAGCTTATCAATGTCATTTTTGCTGTCGTGTGAAAAAAACGAGAATAACGATCCGGACAATCCCAACACAACTGACTTGGTTACCGCCGAAAATATTACTTACGAAGCAAACGGCAGTTTTACCTATACCGATGCAGCCACTTCTACTCCAAAAACTTATACCTACACACATGTAAAAGTACAATATAAAGATGTATCCCATATTTGGCCAAATACATATTACACCAATTTGTCGTTTTACAGTATAAAAGCCACAGCAGCAGCAGAAATGATTACGTTTATATTTTTAGGTAAAGAATTTCCTAAAACCGGAACTTATAAGATGGGCCCAAATGGTATAGCCATCACAGGCATTTCAGAAACAGACAAACTTATAGCTAATGAAGTTGCTATACAGGTAGTTGCAAATGGTAATGTTTCTAAACGTGACGATTTAATGTCTATTGATTTAATAAACACGAACGGAAAAATAACCATCACAAGCAGTAATGAAATTGAGGTGTATGATAATTTAATGGGAAATTTAAGAGGGACTTGCAAAAATATCAATATTACCCGCACAACAAAAAAGTTATAGGGTACTTGAAAATTTTAGTGCTTTCCTATCTATCGATTTGATTAAACACATCAATAACTCAACCATTTGAAAAACGAAAACAACCTTAACGGCTATTTTATTAAGTTTAGTTGTTGGTTCGATTAGTCTGTTAAATGCCCAGACCAGTGGCATCTACTCAACAAAATTCCAACTCAACAAAGAGCATTTCAATTACTGAACAATCTAAAAAGAAGCCTTTTATTGGTCTTTATGATTTCAATTTGGTCTCGGAGCCATTACCAATGGCGAAATGGGATTAGATATCGATGCAAGTGCTACTATAATTAACTTGTCTTACGACAACGATGCCTCTGCTACAGTTGAAGTCCATTATGATAATGCTCATGACAAATTTGATAATTTCGTAAATTATTTGCACTTCCGGAGAAACAATGTATATGCTCGCATCAGACCTTTTACGCCAAGCCCTAGTAGTGAATCCGATTACGGCTACTTATTAGGTACGTTGGTTGGTGGGCTCTTTGCTGATGTAGGTTATACAAATGCTAAATATTATTACCAAGACTATCTTGACAATAAAGGACCAGACTACAAATCCAACGGTATGTTTTGGGGTTGGGGATGGAATATAATTTGGCGATCCGAACATCGCTGGGGTGCAACCTTCGGTTTTGGTTCTAAAAGATACCGGGTAAAATTGCCGAATGCTACAGAAAGTAAATATAAGATTCGAACCAACAGTTTAGGGGTAACTTATAACTTGATTTGGGATTAATAGAATTTTGACCAACTTCTAATATCAACAGGAAAATAGAAAACTATTATTTATAATGAAAAACTTAAAAAAATACCTACTACAGTTTTTACTTTTATTAAGCGTAACAACAGTAACAGCACAGGTTCAAAAAAATACGAATCGTTTTGAAGTGAAATTTGGGAATGGCACCTCGCTTGACCTAAAGTTATCTGCAGCTTTTCTGTCAGCAGATAATAATATTTCTATTGCAGGGCAAAACGCAGAAGTTACTCCGTCACCGATTTTTGAGATTAAAATTATCCCAACCGATCCGAAAGATCAAAGAGCTTTTACCAAAGGATATTACCAATTGAATTCTTCGCAAAAACGAATGGATTATATTCCTGGTGAATCCTTTCACTATGAGGTGAAGATAAATTATTGGCTACTAAATGATGAAAAAACTTTGGAAGAATGGAATACAGGATTTGCTCCTATTAGAGGCTTTGTAGAAATTGAATCCATAACTGAGACACGCATCAAAGGTAGGTTTTCCTGTGAACTGTTACAAGTATTTCCAAAAAAGGATGA
>JBDHYS010000274.1:0-3090 GCA_039811505.1 Paludibacteraceae bacterium
TTTGCCTCGTCAAACCCGCAATGAAGCGCCGGAGATTTTCCATAATTTTGCCTGAATTTTATCCCACGAACCGTTTTGGGAGATTTTTGTTGCAATTCCTCAATCACGGTCCACGAATTATCTGTACTTCCATCATCAACAAACAAAATTTCATACTTGAATTTGTGTTTTTTCATCACATCATCAATCCAATCGTATAATTTTGTGAGTGATTCGGCTTCGTTGTAAAGCGGTATTACAATAGAAATATCCATTTTTTCTACTAATATATTATTGTAAATTTCAATTAATTTCAATTTGCTGTTTCGTTTTTATCAAAAGGAGATGCGGCTCTTTTCACAATTGCCGCTATTATCAATCCAATTATGACAGATAATAAAACATTGCTCCACGCAGCTATTAATGTATAACTTTGAGGTTGCAAAAACGATTCGATGGTTGTGTACATTTCTTCGGTTACATTCGGCAAAATTTGTTCAATAATTTGAATATTTTGGTTGTACATATCTTCTAAAAATGCGGTATTGAAAAATTTCAGGTAGAAATATTTTACAAAAGATGAAATTAATGTTCCGAAAAGATACAATACAAAAATAAAAGAAAATGCACGTCCAAAGCTGATAAAACCTCCGTTTTCTTTATCCCGAAATTCTTTTGTGTAACGATGTGTAAAATAGATGATAAATCCCGTTACAACGTATGATAAAAGTGCTAAATAACCCATTCCGGACACAGATAAAAAGAAATTAACAGTGAATAATATTCCCATTATTACCCCATTTTTCATAGCTGTATTTACGATGCTTGCTTTCATATCCTAAAAATATTTTTATTTTAATTTGCTTTTATTTTGATTGATTCGATCACGTTGATAATGTAATCTCCCATTTTTTCACATTCAGAAATAATATCCATATAAAAAACTCCGTTTTGATACGTATAAACGTTGTTATTTAAGTTTTCGATATTTCTAAGTTTCAGTCTGTCCCGTTTTTCATTGATTGCATTTTCAAAACTTTGGCTTTCAATCAAATCAATTTCGGATATTTCAGAACTTTGAATCATTTTTCGCATATTTTCCATTGCTGCTGTAAGCAAATCGAACATCGAATTAATGCTTTCGATGATGCTCTCTTCCAATTGAATATTTGCGTCCATTTTACGTTTTAAATGCCTGCCTATGTTACTACAAGAATCGGCAATGCTCTCAATTTCAGTTGCTGCGCGAAGAATGGAGCGAACATGTTCTTTGCTTTCTGTACTCAATCTACCTTCTGAAACTTTACCCAAATAAGAGCCGATTTCGATTTCCATTCTGTCCGAAATTTCTTCGTATTTTTCCAATCGATTATAAAGTGTAATAAAATCTTTATCGTTGTGGTCTAAATTCGCCATTTCCTTTACAAAACCAAACATTCTATCCACCCGTTCTGCATATACTTCCACCTCTTTTTCGGCTTGTAAAATAGATAATTCAGCTGTTGATAACATTCCGGAAGAGATAAATTGGAGTAAAAATTCTTCGTCTTCCATTTCGGATTTCTTAGGTTTTATTACTTTCAAACATATTTTCTCATACACTTTTACAAACCAAATCATAATAGATACGTTACAAATATTAAATAATGTATGAAACAAAGCTAAACCATAAGAGGTGCTGGCAGTGTAACTTTGCAGTAGTTGCTGTTTAGTTAATAAATCGCCACTGAGGGTTGAAGGATCGGCAGTGGAAATTACAGAAAACTCCTCTGGACTTAACGAAGCAATGAAATTTGACATCCCAAGCGGATTGACCGAACCCAGATGACCCACAATGTAATCAACCATTTGGATAAAATATCTAAATACAAAAAGCAACCAAATCACTCCAAGAATATTGAAAATAAAATGGGCAAAAGCAGCTCTTTTTGCTGAAACATTGGCAGGAATTGCCGCAATATTAGCCGTGATAGTAGTTCCGATATTTTCACCTAAATCCATTGCTGCCGCCGATGGAAAATCGATCCAACCTTTTGCTACCATAATTAAGGTGAGAGCAACTGTGGCGCTTGAAGATTGCACAATAATGGTCAATAAACCACCAATAAACAAGTAAATGAAAACTGACCAAATGCCTAAATCGGAAAAATTTTGTAGAAACGAGAGAACTTCCGGATTATTTTGAAGATCGGGCATAGATTCTTGCAAGAAATCGAGACCCATAAAAAGAAATGCAAACCCAAAAACAAACTCTCCTAACGATTTATTCCTGTTTTTTGATGAAAAAATAAGTGGCAAAGCGATACCCATCAATGGAATTGAAAGAGTACTAATAGAAAATTTTCCAAATCCGAAGAATGAAATCATCCATGCAGTTACAGTTGTTCCAATATTGGCACCCATAATTACGCCGATTGACTGCAACAAACTCAATAATCCCGCATTTACAAAACTGACAACCATCACGGTTGTACCTGATGACGACTGAATAAGTGCAGTAATAAGAACACCTGTTAAAACGCCCATTACTCTGTTGCGCGTCATCGCAGAAAGAATGTTCCGAAGATTATTTCCAGCCAATTTCTGCAATCCCTCACTCATTATCTTCATTCCGTAAAGGAAAAGACCCAACGAGCCGATTAGTTTTAAAAGATCAAAAATTCCGTAATCCATTTTCTAAAATTATTTTTTTTTAATTGTTTTGATTAATTTCTAATCGTGTTTTTCCATTGTTTTTAAGAAATAAAGTTCAATTTCCCGATTGGAAAATCGTGATTTTTAAAAAACCAGAATATAATACAAATAAATAAATAAAATCGGTGAAGTTAATATTGTGCTGTCGAAGCGGTCTAAAATTCCACCGTGTCCCGGAATGATATTTCCGGAATCTTTCATCTGAACGCTTCTTTTTATCAATGATTCCGACAAATCGCCAAGCGTTCCAAAAACGGTTACTAAAACCGAAAAAATCAACCATTGCACAAGACTGATATCGGTAATAAACCGCGATAAAACATATCCTGCAATTAATCCAAAAGCAACTCCACCAAAAAATCCTTCCCATGTTTTTTTAGGCGATATTCTTTCAAAAAGTTTGTGTTTTCCCAAACT
>JBDHYS010000275.1:0-3079 GCA_039811505.1 Paludibacteraceae bacterium
ATATCCGAAAAATTAACATAGATAATTCAGGGTTTGTATGGTTGGCAACATACAGTGATGGATTAGTAAAACTCAATCCTAAAAGTGGAAGGTACATTAAATATCCTATTTCCAACAAACTTTCACACAAAGCAGAAAATGACATCAACGATTTGTGTATTTTAAATTCAAAACAGTTTGTGGTTGGTACTTCCAATAAAGGTTTACTGTATTTTGATTCAAGTAGTGAACAATACACACCTTTTTTTGAAGAAGATTCATCTACTAACAATCATTTTTATATAAGATGTATTTTTAAAACAAACGAACAAAAATTGTGGATAGGAACAGAATCAGGAGTTTTAATACATAATTTGCAATCAAAAAAGACTACGCATGTTCAACACGTAATAAACGATCCCTATTCTCTTTCTGATAATGCTGTTCACAGTATCAATCAAGACATAGAAGGAAACATGTGGATTGGTACTTTTTTTGGTGGAATAAACATCTATTCGCCATCTTTCTCTTCGTTCAACAAATTTTATCCTTCACTTAGTAAAAGTTCAATTAGTGGAAAAAGTATCAGTGAATTTTGTGAGGACGACAAACACAATATTTGGGTCGGCACGGAAGATGCCGGATTAAATTTATACAATCCCCAAACAAATACTTTTACATCTGGATTTATCAAACCGAATAATATTCATTCCTTACTTTATGATAATGGAAATCTTTGGATTGGGACTTTTTCACAAGGTCTATATGTGATGAATACAACAAATTATAAAGTGGTATCTCATTTTGTCAGTTCATTGGAGAAAAATTCATTGCAAGATAACAATATTTATTCTCTGTTCAAAGATTCATTTGGTAGAATTTGGATTGGCACGATGAGTGGTTTACATTATTATTCACCTACAACTAACAATTTTATTAGGGTAAAAGAATCTGAAATAAACACGCAAGTAAATGATATCGTGGAAGATCAGATGGGGAAAATTTGGTTTGCTACAATAAATAATGGCGTATTTGCATACAATGTAATTTCCGATGAATGGTTTCATTATAAAAATCCGTTTGACATAAAAAAAGAATTGGGAAATACGATAATATGCCTATTGTACGACTCAAAAAATAGATTATGGATTGGTTCGGAAGGCAATGGAATAGCGCTGTTTGACTATAAAGAGAATAAGTTTTCAACTAAAATTTCAACAAAAGACGGTTTGCCAAATGATGTAATTTACAAATTAGTAGATGATGGTAGAGATTTATGGGGAAGTACGAATAAAGGAATGTTTAGGTACAATCACGAAACAAAAAAAATCACCATTTATACCTATGTCAATGGATTATTAGGTGATCAGTTTAATTATAAATCCGGATTAAAATCATCAGATGGAATGATTTATTTTGGAGGAGTTAAAGGATTTATCTCATTCAATCCTAACAAATTAATCAAAAATGAAGTCGTTCCACCGATTGTAATTAAAGAACTGTTAATTAAAGATAAGTTGATAACCGTCAATGATAATCCACCCATTCTAAAAGAATCCATAATAAAGACAAAAAGCATTTCAATTCCAGAAAAACTATCTAATTTCACATTAGAATTTGCTGCTTTAAGTTTTGTGTTTCCTATGGGCAATTATTATTCTTATAAATTAGAGGGTTATGATTCGGACTGGAGTAATCCAAGTTTTCAAAATCAGATTAGCTTCTCCGATTTGCCTGCGGGAAATTATAATTTAAGGGTAATCGGTAGTAATAACGATGGTGTTTGGAATAATCAAGGCATTTCATTGTCAATCAAAATTCTACCGCCATGGTATAAGAAAAATTTAGCTTATTTTACTTATGGAGTAATTGTTTTACTTTTACTCTATTTTTCTATTAAAAGATTGGTGGAGAACACAAAAAGAAAACATAAAAATCAATTAATTGAATTTGAAAAAAACAAGGAGATAGAACTTTATAATGCGAAGATTGATTTCTTTACAAATGTTACACACGAAATACGCACTCCATTGACACTTATTAAATTACCTTTGGACGAAGTAATAAAAAACACACCGGCAGAAAATAATAATCTTGGAGATTTAAGAGTGATTCAAAAAAACGTAACACATTTACATAATTTAGTCAATGAATTATTGGAATTTAAAAAAATCAATACAAAAAAGACAGAACTAAACATCAGAAATAGTGATGTTATTTCACTTATAAATGATACTATTGAGAATTACAGATCAAGTGCTCGCTTGAAAAACATCCAATTTCATCATAATTTTGAATTTAATTCTTTTAAGATTGATATTGACACGCAAGTTTTTATAAAAATATTAAATAACCTGATTTCCAATGCTCTCAAACATGCAAAATCTATTATTGAAATCATTTTTGAACAAAAAGATAAAGATTTTATAAAAATTACAATAAACAATGATGGGACGAAAATTCCAAGCAAATACATTGAAAAAATTTTTGAACCATTTTTTAAAATTAATCCAAATATACAAGGTGCGGGCATTGGACTTTCCTTTGCAAGAACACTTGTTGAACTTCATCACGGTAACATTTATTATAACACGACAAAGAATAATATTACTTCATTTGTCGTAGAATTACCAATAGTTCAAAATGTTATAGATAAAAATGACGATTTAATAGAGATTGAAGATACAACAGTAAACAAACAAATCAATTCTACTAATTCTAAACCAACTATTTTGTTAGTTGAAGATAATGTTGAGTTTATAACATTTCTATCGAATCAATTATCTGTTATGTTTAATATTTTACAAGCCAATAATGGAAAAATGGCATTGGATATCATTGAATCAAAACAGATAGATTTAATCATTTCCGATATAATGATGCCTGTTATGGACGGATTAAGTATGTTGGAAATAATTAAAAAAGATATTCGAACAAGTCATATTCCGGTAATACTTTTAACTGCAAAAACGAATTTACAATCAAAATTAGACAGTTTAAATATTGGAGCCGATGAATATATTGAGAAACCATACGAAAAAGAGTATTTAACCGCAAGGATCTACAATCTGATTGAAAATAGAAAAAGACTTCGTGAAAT
>JBDHYS010000276.1:0-3076 GCA_039811505.1 Paludibacteraceae bacterium
ACAAAAAGTTACCGTTGAAAGAAATAGCGAATTAGTCAATATCAACATTCCGTCTGACCTGACTCAGAAAATTTTGGCGTCAGGAAAATCGGTATTGGACATTCGTTATCCGTTTGTTGTAGAAGGAGTTCAAGCCGGTTCGGCAGCAGAAAAAGCTAATTTGCAAAACGGCGATAGCATTATTTCGTTAAATGGGAAACAAATGTCGATTTTTCAAGACATTTCGCAAGAATTAATTCAGCTGAAAGGGCAAACCACAACCATTGGATTTGTTCGAGACGGCGAAAACATTGAAACTTCCTTAACCGTAAGTGAAGATGCAAAATTGGGCGTTTTTCTCCGTTCGCCGCTCCATTATTTGGAAACGAAAAAAGAGACTTTTTCTTTCTTTGAATCCATTCCGGCAGGAATTAAAATGGGCGTTGAAACATTGACAAATTATGTGAAACAATTCAAATTGGTTTTCACAAAAGAAGGCGCTAAATCATTGGGTGGATTTGGAGCAATCGGTCAATTATTCCCTCCAAAATGGGATTGGCAATCGTTTTGGTTAATGACCGCATTTTTATCGGTTATTTTAGCATTTATGAACTTTTTACCCATTCCGGGTTTAGACGGCGGTTATGTTTTATTTATTTTATACGAAATGATAACACGAAGAAAACCAAGCGAAAAATTTATGGAAAATGCTCAAATGGTTGGATTTTTATTGCTGATGTCACTATTAATTTTCGCAAATGGGAACGATTTATTTAAACTTTTCTTTAAATAATTTTTTATGATTACAATTTTATGCTACCCAAAATGTGGCACTTGTCGAAAAGCAGAAAAATGGCTTAAAGAGAATAATATCGCTTACAATTATCGACCAATCAAAGAAGAAAATCCAACGTACGACGAACTAAAAAGTTGGTTGGAAAAAAGCTTGTTGCCGATTAACAAATTTTTCAATACAAGCGGATTGATTTATAAAGAAATGAAAATGAAAGATAAGGTAAAAACTTTATCGGAAGAGGAATTGTTGAAAATTTTAGCAACAGAAGGAATGCTCGTGAAACGCCCGATTCTCTTAAAAGACGACACTGTTTTGGTTGGATTCAATGAAACAGAATGGGGTGCAAAATTAACATAACAAAATAAATAAGAACCGATAAAAATGTCGAAAACAATCGCTTTTAATCCACTTTCGATGCCTACTTACATTATGACCAAGCCGGTCGGTTCGCTCTGTAATTTGGATTGTAGTTATTGTTATTATTTGGAAAAAGAAAAACTGTATGCCGGCAGAAGAAAATATGAAATGAGCGATGAGCTGCTTGAAAAATTTATTGAAAGTTACATTCAAGCTCAACCCACAAAGGAAGTTCTTTTCACTTGGCACGGCGGCGAAACGCTTTTACGAAATCTTCATTTCTATCGAAAAGTTATCCATTTACAGCAAAAATACGGAAAAGGGCGTCAGATTGACAATGCACTTCAAACGAACGGAACGCTTTTAACAGATGAATGGTGCCGTTTTTTCAAAGATCATAATTTTTTGATTGGAATTTCCATTGACGGACCTGAACATTGCCACGATGTATATCGAAAAGATAAAGGAGGAAGAGGAACTTTCACAAAAGTGATGAAAGGAATTGAATTGCTGCAAAAACACAATGTCGATTTCAATACACTCTCCGTTATCAACGATTATAACGTCCATTATCCACTCGAAATTTACCGCTTTTTCAAAGAAATTGGCAGTCAATATATGCAATTTACACCCATTGTAGAGCGTGTTTCTGATTCGCGTGCCGATGGATTAAAACTACTTCCACCCGATGACAACATCGATGCTAAATTGGCTTCTTGGACAGTTGATCCGGTTTTGTTTGGACAGTTTTACATCGAAATTTTTAATGAGTGGGTTCAAAATGATGTTGGAAAATACTTTGTGCAAATTTTTGACAGTACTTTAGCCAATCAAGTAGGAGCTCAACCCGGAGTTTGTATTTTTGCTGAAAAATGTGGTCATGCCGGCGTTATGGAATTTAACGGAGATGTTTACGCTTGTGATCATTATGTTTTTCCGGAATATAAACTTGGCAATATCAAACATCAAACAATTTACGAAATGATGTTTCAGGAAAAGCAACTGAAATTTGGTTCCGATAAATTGGATAAACTTCCCGAACAGTGCAGAACTTGCGATGTGAGAAAATATTGTCACGGTGAATGTCCCAAAAATAGAATCGCTCGAACTCCATCAGGAGAACCGGGATTAAATTATCTTTGTGCGGGCTATAAAGCTTTTTTCAGACACGTTAGACCGTATATGGAATTTATGGCAAATGAACTCCAAAACAAACGCCCACCTGCAAATGTAATGAATTTTGCAAGAGGGCAAATGAAATGATTGTTGAATCGTTTGATTTCATTGATTCAATCACAGTTCAGACACCGTTACTTGTCCATTCATTAACATAGGCAACAACCAATCTCGAAGCTCGGAGAGTTGTTGGTTTTGTTTGTGATTATTCAAAATAATTTGATTGTATTTAAAAACTGATTGGTTGTATTTTTTTAAAATATCATCCTTTGGGTAGACTAATTTTAAAGAAAATAAATCATCCTTTGTTATTGAGCCAAAAGTGGTTCCTGCATTATTTCTGTTGTCAAATATTTGCTTAAAATATTCCATTACATAATATAGATAGCTATCATAGCCTGATTTACTATTTAATGCAGCTAAACCACGACCAATACAACAATCATTATCAGCGATGTTTAAAGTTCCAACAGGTGCACGAACACTTAGTAAAATATCACCAGCTTTTGCTCTTCTGCTTGGTTGAGTTGTATATTGTCTAATAGTTGGATAACGCCATCCAAAATCTGTAGAACCTTGAAAAAATATTTCGCCATTCCCATCATCGTTATAGGAACTGCCTTCTGGTGATTGACCCATTGTAATATTCGCAATGTCAGACAACTTTTTCACTTCCCACCCCTCAGGAATCGCCCTTTTCAAATCAGCATTGTAAACCATTTTACCGCCTGATGATTTGTAGGGTTTGCCTTGCTCGTTTGGAAAATC
>JBDHYS010000277.1:0-3061 GCA_039811505.1 Paludibacteraceae bacterium
ATTGCTTTTATTTATCTCTTCTTCGGTAAAATATTCGATTTTTCTTACTATAATGTGTGTAGGGATTTTGCTGTTTTCAAAAATTAGTTTTTTTGTCCAATTATTTTCGGCATCGTATTCAACATATTCATTTTTGATGACAGAAATGGTATCGCCGGCTTCATTAAATTCTTGTTGAAGAATTTGATTTTTGTCTTTATCGTATTCAAAAACAGTAATAAACGTTTGATCTTCTTTATCGTTTACAATTGTTTTGTAGATTCGTTTTGTTGTCAATCCTTTTTTACGAATGATTTTACCTATTCCCGTTTTTACATCATTAGCGTTGAAAATATTAAAGTCAATTACAGAATTTGATTTGTATTTGTAGAGTGTTTTTTCAATTAACATTCCATTTGCTCCATAAGAAGCTGAGCCAGTTATAACTCCATTTTCACGATTTGGAATAAGTCTTCCAATCAGCATAGAATCGTTTAGAAAGCCCAATATTTCTTGATATTTTCCTGTTTCGTCAAAGTTAATTATTGTGTGTCCGTAACATTCTTTGTCGCCAAGAATCCAGTTTCCATCTTCTAGAAATTCAACTTGATGCAGCTGTTCATCACAGCTTTTTACTGACCCGCGAAGTTCAAAATTTTCATTGCTCGTGATTTTTGTACAAGATATAGCGAACGAAAGTACCAAAAAAAGGGTAATCCAAGTCGATATTTTTATAATTTTTATTGTGTCCATTTTTAATTTTATTTTACTATTAATCTTGCAAATTTACAAAAGTTTCTTTCACTCGCAAAAATATCAAAACAGAGAAGAGTATAAATTGGAAAATTTTTGTTTCAATTGTTCTTTTGAGTGTTTTTTTCTGCTGTTTTCGCTTATTTTTTCGTAGTTGAAATTTTTGTTTATCGCTTTTTCAATTGCTTCAACCCAACTTTCAACTCTGTTTTCGCATAAAACGCCGTTTTCAGAATTGATTAATTCGGGCAAAGCGCCCACGTTTGAACAAATTACGGGTGTGCCTGTAAAAAAGGCTTCTGCAACGACCACACCAAATGTTTCGATGGTTGAAGCGTGAACGAGGAAATCGGATTGTTGTATCGTTTTTGCAATTTTATCTTTGGGCAAAAATCCTGTAAATGTGGCTTCAACGGATAATTCTTTGCACATTTTTTTTAGATTTTCGATTTTATCTCCATCGCCAACAATGGTAAGATGGATATTTTCAGACCGTTTTTTTTGAAATTCTGAAAGGGATTTTATCAATAATTCGGGCTGTTTTGCCGGTGTTTTGCTATTGTTCCACGAGGCAATTGTACAAAATTTGATGAGATTTTCTCTTTTTTCTTTGGGTTTATAATTGAAAATTTTGTCGTCAATTACATTTTCCACCACTTCGAATCGGGAAGAGTCGTCGATTTGAAAAGATGATTGAATGTTTGATTGAAGAAATTGGGAAACAGGCAAAATTTTATCACTATTTAGATAAGTTTTTTTACAAAGATATCCTAAAATTGGGGTAGATGCTATCTTTTTTATTTTAGACCAATGTTCCGAAATAATGTGTTTTGTTTTTAATTTTTTTGATAAGAAGCCGCCAATAACTCCAATGGGGTAAATTACGTTTGAATGGATAACATCGGGTCGAAATTCTTTTTTTAGGTGTTGATTATAATGTTTTTTTAAAATTACATAATGCAGCGGAAAAGCATAATAAAACAGGTTGTGAAATTTTGTTTTAATTTCGATTAAAATTGTTCTGACGTTTTCATCATCTCGAAAATCAGATGTTTGCTTGCTCCAAAGTTTTTTGCTTCTATGTATAATAATTGCCAAAGCGACCAAATTATTTCCCGTAGATTGAATAATTCGAGCATGTTCTTGAATAAAAATCCCAAAACTTTTGTTTTTTAAAGTAGGATACCAATTTGTTAGAAACAAAATATTCATAGGGAAGTTTGTGAAAGAAAACGCCAAAAATTTTGAATAATTGGCGTTTCTTTGTTTATCTGCTTTTATTTGATTGTCAATTCGTTTATTAATCGTTCCGCATTACCAATTTTTTCCATTACAAACAGCACGTAACGAATATCTACATTGATACAGCGTTGAAGATTCGGCTCAAAAATAATATCACCGCTCATCGCTTCCCAATTTCCATCAAATGCAAGTCCGATTACTTCGCCTTTGGCATTGAAAACGGGGCTACCGGAATTTCCACCTGTAATGTCGTTGTTGCTGATAAATGCAACGTGCATTTTTTCGTCTTTTTTGTCTGTAAAATTTCCGAAATCTTTGTTTGTAATTGCTGATTTTAGTTTAGCAGGCACATTAAATTCCGGATTTTGAGCATCTTCTTTCTCCAAAACGCCGTCTGTCGTGGTAAAGAAATTGTAATTTGCACCGTCAAAAGGCTTATAACCTAAGATTTGTCCGTACGTTAGCCGCATTGTGAAGTTAGCGTCAGGATAAAGTGGTTCATTTCTTTCTTTTGCCCATTCTTTCAGTCCTGCTACATAAAGTTGTTTGTCGTTTTGTATCTCTTCCAATGCCTTTGTAAATTCTGGATTACGCAATTCTTCCATTTTCTTTTGAATGGAGTTATAAAATAGCAAAGCAGGGTCTTTTGAAAAATCTGTTTTTCCTTTTTTAATCGCTTCTATCAATTTATCTTTTGAAGTAAATACCGATTTTTTGAATAAATCTTTCGCAAATTTTTCGTAGTTATTTTTGTGTTTTTTGAAAATTGATTGATAGATTGAAGGCAACAAATTTGAATCAACGCTGCTTTTATACGCTTCTAATAAAGCAATCATCGCATTTTTATCCACTTCAGTCACATAATCTTTATAAATGCCATCTATTTCTTTCAAATTTTCTGATGTTAGGTTTTTTGTAAAATTCTTGTTGCTCAATCTAATTGCAATTGAAGGTAGTTCAACGCCCATCAACAACGATTCTCGCAAATAATCAATAGCGTGTTGATTTCTATCAATTAAAGTGTAGTTTTTCTCTAAACTCTCTAAGACATTTCCATATTTTTTGATTCGCTCGTTGTCCAATTTTA
>JBDHYS010000278.1:0-3052 GCA_039811505.1 Paludibacteraceae bacterium
TATACCGAAAAATTAGGTGGATTACAAATTATCAATCATCCGGGACAATATTGGTCAATAGACAAAACGTACGATAATGATAATTTCCAAAAAGATTCGCCGGCTTGGCACGTTCGAAATTTCCAATCGTATCCAAGTTTAATTGGTCTTGAAGTGTATAATCAAGGAAATCGCCGTCCGAATGACCGAATTCTTTGGGATCAAATTTTGGATAAAATTATGCCTGAACGCCCTGTATATGGCTATTCTTGCGATGATGCCCACACGTTGGATCATTATTTTAGAAATTATCAATTTATGTTGATGGACGAATTGAGCATTCCGGCATTAAAAGATGCGATGCACCAAGGAAAACTTTATTTCTCTTATGAACCCGGTGGTTCTGGTGCAGCTCGTGCTCCCCGCATTCAAAATATCCAAGTTGATGACAATACTAAAACCATTACTGTAGAAGCTGATAGTGACGAGATTTATTGGATTTCCGGTACAGACATAAAAGACGGAGTTGCTAATACACGTAAAAGTACCGTTGTAGGATACGGAAAAACGTTTTATTTTGATGGTTTCCAAGGAAATTATATCCGTGCATTGATTAAAAATCAATACGGCGAAACAGCGACACAACCGTTTGGATTTGGAGAAATAACACATTCTTCAGTTTCAATCGAAAAAAATCATGATACGAGGTTGAAAATTTATCCCAACCCTGCAAACGATTTTATTACAATTCAATCTGTTTCTATGATTGAAAATATTAAACTATACGATATCAATGGAAAGATGATAACTAAACTAAATGATGTAAACGAAACTACATTTAGTGTAAAACTAAATGCTTTAAAGGCAGGTGTTTATTTTGTGAATGTACAAACAAAAGATTTTACTAAACAAGAAAAAATAACTGTTACAAACTAATTTTATTTATTTTATTACAAACAATTTTTTAAATTTTATTTATTATGAAAAAATTATTTACGTTACTAAGTGTAATTATGCTATCCTTCTCTTTTGGATATGCACTTGAAAAAGGATCAGTTTCAGCCGATCCAGGTGGTTCTGTAATTGATCCAAGTAATTCAGTTACTATTACTTATAACGGTGCTGGAACAAATTTTGCTACTTGGGCTCCAAAATGTCATGCACATTTGTGGTTGGTTGCAAAAACCGGAGAAACATTCTCTAAAACTTATACAACCGCTTGGATTAATTACAATAATGTTGGTGGAGATCCAGCATGGAATTTGGTGCCTGAAAATCAGAAGATGGAAAAAGTTGGTTCGGGTAATACGGGTGTATATAAAATCACTATTGAAAATTTATTGAATTATTTTAGTGTGGAACAAGCTGATAAAGCAAAGATTGGACAACTTGGAATCATTGTTCGAACAGAGTGGGATACATCTGGTGGTAAGAACAGAACAGAAAATATGTTTTTGAGCGTTAACTATAACGAAGTACCTTCAATAACTTTATCTCTCCCTGCATCAGTATTTTTGGATCAAACAATCTCATTAAATGCAACACCTTCAAACGTGGACAATCCTGTAATTTCTTATTCTGTTAAAGTACCCGGTAGTGATAGTTTTGTAGCTGCCACTTCACCTTATCAGCCTTCTGAAATAGGCACTTATACCTTTAAAGCAGAGGTTGCCGAAAGCGGAGATCCTGCTGTTTTGGCTACTGATACAAAAAATGTTGTTGTAAAAGCTGTTCCCGATCCGATTGTCATTAAAGGAAAAGTACCGGAAAGTTGGACAAATCCTATTCATCTTTATGTATATGGCACAAGTTCTGATGGTTTTAAGACAATGACTAAGGTAGGAGATTGGTACACTTATACGTTTGAATACGAAACTTCTGTTAATATTGTTTTTGTAAATGGCGGAGATTGGACTGGAGGAAATGCAAACCAAACTGTAAATGTCGAAAATGTAACTGCATCTGCTTGTTATCAGGTAAATAATGAAGCAAGTGGTAAAAAAACTGTTACTCAAGTAGTTTGTGATGATGATAATCCGAGTGTTATTCTTACTGTTCCTGCATTAGGTTTTGTGGGTGAATCCATTGTTTTTGATGCAATATCTTCAAATGTGGATAATCCTGTAATTTCTTATTTTGTAAAAGTACCCGGTAGTGAAAGTTTTGTAGCTGCCACTTCACCTTATCAGCCTACTGAAATAGGCACTTATACCTTTAAAGCTGAGGTTGCCGAAAGCGGAGATCCTGCTGTTTTGGCAAGCGACACCAAAGATGTTGTTGTACATGCGGCTTCTTCCGTTGTTGTTCGTCTAAAAGGAATTCCCACTTCTTGGGACGCAAATGATGTTCACGTTTACTATTGGTCTGAAGGCACAGGTGATGGTTTCAGAAAAATGGATAAAAAAGAAGGTTATTATGAATCTACTTTTAACAATAAAATCAATCTTGGTTTCTTGTTTGTAAACGGCAGTGATTGGAGTACAGAAGCTAATCAATCTGCAAACGCAGGTAGTAATGTAACTGAAAATACATGTTATAAGGTAAACGAGGATACAGATGGTGAAGGAAAAAGAACTGTTGAGGCAATCGATTGTAGCGGAATCGTTACAGGAACAGTTTCAAATCATTTGGATAATTTCACCCTTTCCGTTTCAAATAAAACAATTACGGCGAATTTTGCTGGTGTATCCAATGTAGAACTTTACAGTATGACCGGTCAATTACTACAAAAATTAACTGCAAACAAACAATTCTCTCAAACATTAAATACAGGAATCTACGTTCTTCGTATTGATGGAGAATCACATAAAGTTGTGGTTCGTTAATGATAAAATGAAAATTCTCTTTCAAAGAAATCCTCTTTGAAAGGGAATTTTTTCAACAGTTCAACGATTTAACTCTTTAACAATTCAACAATATGAAACATCTTAAATTTTTTAAATTAATAGTATTATTATGTGTTTTTTTCTTGTTTAGCTTTACGGCTAATGCACTAACTTTTACCGTTACGGTTCCCGAAGGGACAAATGCAGTTTATATAGCAGGCTCATTTAATGGATGGAATACTTCATCG
>JBDHYS010000279.1:0-3029 GCA_039811505.1 Paludibacteraceae bacterium
GGAAATTTTTCAACTGAAAATTGTTCAATTTGGTACGAATCGGCTACAAAATTTCGCTTCAAATGGGCCGTTTGAAATAGAAAATTCTTTTTCCACCGAATTGAAATCGGCTTAAAATTGCCATTATTATTTACGATACCAATAAAACCGTGCATTTTTTAATCTGTTTTCTGTAAAAAAAATTTACTTTCGATGCTCACTTCAAACACTTTATTCAAACGAATTTTATCGTCGTTTAAATGATTTAAAAGTGTTTTTGAACGAGTAAAAACGGCACACATTGTATTGGAAACATGATACAAATTAGTGTGCTCTTCCGAAGGCAATCCGTCTAAAATTCCTTTTATAACAGAATATCTTGGATTTACGGAATCAAAACCGTAATCGTGCCAAACAATTACTGAATTTTCATTTTTCAATAGTTTGAATACATTTTTCGTATCGCTTTTTACCGCTTCGTATGTATGATCTCCGTCCACAAAAATCAAATCAAACGTTTTATTTAATGTTGAAAAATCAAATTTTTGAGAATCGGCAAAAATCGTATCAATATTTTTCCGATTTTGTATTAAAATTCCGTGTTCGTTTGCATATTTTTTGGGCAATCCTAATGCAATTATCTGCTCAGGCGATAAATTGATTGACGTGCAATGACTTCCTTTCACATCAGCCACATTTACAATACTTTCGCCTCGCCACGTACCAATTTCAAGATATTGGCAATTTGAAAATTGCTCAGCAATCGATTTTAGCAATGCTAAATCTGTAACCATGGAACCACCATCTAAAAACGTATAATTTTTAATTGTTGTTTTATTTTCCGATAAGAAAAAATTTATATCAACTTCCTGAAATTCAGTTTTTCCGTATTTTTTCAAAAGCTGTTTTTTAAATCTATTTTCATCTGTTAAAATCAAAAAAACAGATTTTGGCGTTTGAAACAACGTTTTCAATAAATTAAAAACAACAGAAATTCTTTCTTTATGGGTCATTTTACGTAAAATTCAAATAATGGATTAGTCTAATTTTATATTCAAAACAGCACGATAAACAGAAGTTAAATGTTCACCCACAGCGCGATAACTATATTTTTTTAGTGCGTTCTGACGAATCGCCTCGCTATCATAATGTTTATAATTATCAATCATATAGGAAATAGATTTAACTAACGCATCTTCGTCTTTTGCATCAATTAAAATTCCGTTACTTTTATCAATATGCTCATTTATTCCACCTACCGAAGTAGAAATAACCGGTTTCCCACAGGCAAAACTTTCAGAAATTACAACCGGAATATTTTCATAATTAGAAAAAAGAATCGTAAAATCACACGTCTGAAACTCTGAAATAAGCTGTTTTCCCTCCAATAAACCTGTAAAAACAATGAGTTTTGGATCGATTTTCAACTCATTAGCGTAATTTTTAATCTTCAAAAAATCTTCTCCATCGCCAATTAAATAGAGTACAAAATCGTCTCTCTTTTCTGATAATCGTTTTACAACACGTAAAATCCCACTCAAATTTTTGTGATCATCGGTAAAACATGTTACGTTCAGTATTTTGGCAACTTCATTTTTCACAGTTTCTGTTTTCACAAAAAAATCATCTTCACAAACATTGTTAATAATCTGATAATTATCATTTAACAACGCATGTTTTTCCATATTTCTTTGAAGATGTTTTGTTACCGGAAGTACTGCAGAAGCTTTTTTCACTGTCCATTTTGTAATCCAACGGTGGCAAAAATTCCGAAAAGTTTGCGGTCGGAAATAGCGTGTCCAATGTTCGATAACTGCATAAGGGATTTTATTTTTCAATCCATAAAAATAAGCTATTAAAGCCGTTCGAGTAAAAATATTTGCTTGAACAATGTCGGGTTTCCAATTCTCCTTCTTCATCTCATCAAAACCAATCCGATAGGCTCGCAAATAATTTATTCCATTCATTATTTTTTGCCAAAAACTACTACTTTGAGCATAAGGATAATAAATTATGATTTCATCTAACGCCGATTTATTGTTTCTTACGATTTGAAACGAATTAGCAGAAGTATCATTACACACATAAATTACTTTCGTGTCAGCATACAAAGAGACCGCTTCTGCATGTTTTCTCACAAAAAGACCGAACATCGAATCAAATTTATTGGGATACCACTGCGAAATAAACAATACTTTCATATTTTTCCAATTAAAAATTTTGGTCTAAATCGTTTTATCATTCCATAATGTACTTTCTTAGCACCAAATCCACGATAAAAACGTGCAATTCCTTCAATCATCGAACCTTCAAAATCTAAAAATTTATTACTTCCAGCATTCTGTTTTATCACCAAATCTAACAATAAAAACATTGCCGATTTTTCTTTTCCCTCTTTATTGGAAATTGGAAGAATATTTACCAATCGATTGAATGAGTGCAAAATACAAACGGCTGCGATAGGAGATTTATTTTCATTCTTAGCCATAAAAATTGAAATTAATCCTCGATTATCACATTCTTTTAAAAGTTTTCTGACAATGTTGCTATCGTTTTTTTTGTATGCAGTTGCTGTGTTTTCATAAAATTTCATAAAATTTTCTATTGTCGGTTTTTCACCTACTGACAACTGAAAATCATTGGATTGGATTAAATTTCGTTTGGTATTTTTGGAATAATTATTAAAAATATGCTCGTAAGAAATAGTTAAATCAAGCAGAAGATTTAATCTTTCAGTTGCTATTTTTTTTGTGCTATTTTTTTCATTCAAATGAATTTCATAACTCAAATAAGGAATTTTTTGAATAAAATCATCTACAATTTTTTCATCTATTTTTTCGGAATAGAAAATTCCTAATTGTTGTGTCAAAACGGGCTGAACAAGATATTTAACTCCCCATTTTTTCTTTACAGGAAGTGGCATCACAAAATTATAATCTTCACTTACAAGTGCTTCCCAATCGGGCGAAACTATATCAAGAAACCACGAAACGGCATAAATCAATCTGTTGTTAGCACGATTAATAGCCAAATCCCATTTCTGATAATCA
>JBDHYS010000280.1:0-3024 GCA_039811505.1 Paludibacteraceae bacterium
AGAGATTTTCCAAAATCGACTAAGAATTGACCGATTGCCTCTTTTTTCCCTGATGGACGAGGAATTTGAGTTAACGCATAAAAGTTATTCCAAATTGCTGCTGGTTTTAAATTGCGAATGTCTTTCATTTTATTTCTGTTTTTAAATGTTTCCGTTAAGAAATTTGTGATTATTATTATTTGTAAAGATAGTAATTTATACCGTTGCAAGGAAAATAAATAATTAACAATTTTGATAATTTAAGATTAAAAAGAAAAATTTTCCTGAAAAGTCAAGATGATTTCAATAAAAAAACCTTACCATTTTGTTTGGCAAGGTTTTATAAGTTTGATGTGCGTCAATGCTACAATGCTTTTTTGTACAAAAGAACTGTTACGTAAGTTGCAATTCCTTCTTTTCGTCCCACAAATCCCATTGTTTCGTTGGTTGTGGCTTTTATCGAAATAGAATCGATGTCAACGCTCATCACTTCTGATAATTTTTGTTGCATACGTGGAATGTGTGGATTTAGTTTTGGTTGTTCGGTGGCAATCGTACAATCGCAATTGCCAAATTCATATCCTTTGCTACGAATTAATTTCATCACATTTTGGAGCAATATTTTGCTGTCAATGTCTTTGTATTCATCGGCATTATCAGGAAAATGAAAACCAATATCTCGCAAATTGGTAGCTCCTAAAATTGCATCGCAAAGTGCGTGAATAAGCACATCGGCATCAGAATGTCCAATTAAACCCAATGGATAATCAATTTCAACGCCGCCAAGCCACAATTTTCTATCGGCAGCAAATCGGTGAACATCGTAACCAAAACCAATCCTAAAATTCATTCTACCGTTGATTATTTTGTAAGAAATTCAACAACTTTTTCACAAACAAGATTGATGTCTTCTTCTGAAATATAAGGATGAATTGGCAAAGAAAGAACTGTTCCACTAAGTTTTTCAGTGGTAGGACAACTTCCCGCAGGGTAATTTAAATCCTTGTATGCTGTTTGTTCGTGCATTGGTTTTGGATAATAAACCATCGTTGGAATTCCGTTTTCGTTCAAATAATTTTGCAATCCATCTCTTTGCTCCCTGTCTTTGAGTTTAATTGTGTATTGTGCCCAACTTGAATAATATCCTTCGGGAATAATTGGTGTTGAAACGATGTTTTTTAATTTTTCTGTATAAAGTTGAGCCGCTTTATTGATATCTTCAACCTCATAATTTTTAAAAGCATTGAATTTTGGAATTAAAATGGCGGCTTGAAGCGTATCTAATCTGGAATTTACACCAATTCTTACGTTGTCATATTTAAAAGAGCCTTTGCCGTGAACTCGCAAAGAATCTAAAACTGCAGCCCATTCGTCATTATCCGTAAAAACTGCACCGCCATCGCCATAACAACCCAAAGGTTTTGCCGGAAAAAATGAAGTAGTCGCAATGTCGCCCAAACTGCAAGCGCGTTTTCCGTTGATGCTCCCTCCAAATCCTTGTGCGCTGTCTTCAAGAATATATAAATTGTATTTATCGGCTACGGTTTTTACAGCATAATAATCGGCTGGAAGTCCAAATAAATCGACTGTTATAATTACTTTTGGAGTGAGTTTTCCCTCTTTTATTGTTTTTTCGATCTGTTTTTCCAAATGTGCAGGGTCTATATTGAACGTATCGTCTAACACATCGACAAAAACCGGTGTTGCTCCTTCGAGCGATACTACTTCGGCAGATGCAAAAAATGTAAAATCGGGTACAAAAACAGCATCTCCTTTTCCTATGCACCAAACTTTCAGAGCCAAAGTTAAAGCGTCTGTACCGTTTGCACACGAAATGCAGTGTTTTACTCCCACATATTCTGCCAAAGCTTTTTCCAATTCTTTTACGGCTTTTCCCATAATGTAACCGCCAGAAGCAGCGGTTTCTATCATTGCTTTGTCAATTTCCGGTTTCAAAACCTGATATTGTTTTACTAAATCTCTGAATTGCATAAATTGATTTTTAAATTTCGATTAAACCTAAATCTGTTTCTTTGTATTTTTTATCACAACTTTTACACGATAAATCTAGTGAAAGTCGTTCTCCGCACTCACAAACCCAACCGATTTGACGAGCCGGAACTCCAGCCATTAAAGCGTGATCTTTTACGTTTTTTGTTACCACTGCACCGGCTGCAATCAACGCAGAACGACCGACAGTATGACCGCATACGATTGTAGAATTGGCTCCGAGTGATGCTCCCCATTTTACAAGCGTTTTTGCGTAATTTCCGTGTACGGAATAGTGAGAACGTGGTGTGGTTACGTTTGTGAAAACAGACGAAGGACCGCAAAATACATTGTCTTCTAATTCCACTCCTTCGTAAATGGATACATTGTTTTGAATTCGAACGCCGTTTCCAATTTTCACATTATTTGCAATGTTCACATTTTGCCCCAATGAGCAATTTTCGCCCAATTCAGCTCCTTTTTGAACGTGACAAAAATGCCAAATTTTCGTCCCTTTCCCGATTTTCACCGGTTGGTCAACGTAGCTACTCTCGTGCACAAAATAGTCTTTTTCCATATTGTTTTGTTATAAAGATTCCATTGATGCTGCATCTATGAGTTGTTGTGCTTTTTCAAGTACTTTTACAACTTCATATCCCGATTGTCCGTCTGCAATTTCAATTTTTTTGTCAAGATTTTCAACAAAATAACGTAATTCTTCTGTCAATGGTTGTTTTTGTTCGTAGGGAATTATTTCTGTTGGATTTTCCATTTTTATTGGAATTCCTTTCTCAAATTCAATGTGTTTGTTGTAAAATTTAATCTCTTTCTTTTCAGATGAATCATCAAAAGAGATCATTCCTTTGCTTCCAATAACGACTAAACGTTGTTCTTTGAAAGGATGCAACCAAGATACAAAAATATGTCCGTGTATGTTGTTATCGTAACTCAATTGCGTCATTGTGTAATCGTACACATTTTTTTGGAGAAATTTGGAGCCTTTTGATTGAATTTTCTTTGCAGGTGCACCCACCAAATAATCCAAAACAGAAATAT
>JBDHYS010000281.1:0-3018 GCA_039811505.1 Paludibacteraceae bacterium
TCTTAAAAAGATGCTCAAAGACTATCAGCTGTTATAAGAACAGGGGAAGAAAAGGAACTATTGACAACTGTTTCCAATGTTCAAAATCTATTAGGAGCACACGAATTTATTGGTCATTATGAAAAAGGATGGGGAAGTAGTACAGGTACTCATTATAAAGTCTATGAATATCAAATGAAACATGCTTCTTGGAAAAAAACCACCCCTTATTTTCAACAATATATGTTTGAATTATATCAAGATTATTTAAAAAAAGAAAGATAAAATGGAGATGCTTGTTAAATATAGAATGATTGTTTTTTTCTTTTTAGCAATAACAGCTATTAGTTGTCAAAAAAGAAATAATGATGAAATTGAAGCTTGTTTGTATGGAGTTCACGATAATTATTTTAAGGATTTAAATTTGTTGAAAATAACAGGTAGGTACCCAAGAAAAATAACTTTATATTTTAAGATATTCCATCATAAGGAAAGTACTGTATATGTTCCTATACAATCACAATTTGACACCATATTTTGCTCAAAAATAATTTTGAATTATAATGGCAGAACTCTTAATACACGAAACAATAGGACAATTAAAGATTGTATAATTAATCATAGAGATACGATGTTTGTAAAGTTAACTATTCCTGATAATGAATTAGAAAGAATAGGCTATAGCGATGCAATAAATTTGGAATATTTCATATCTAATCTTGAATTCAAGTACTTTATTTGTAGATCAGACACATTACATTCTAAATTGAAAATAAATAATATATTAATCACGAAAAAGAAAGATCTTTTTTACGAATATCGTGATGAAGATACTCTTTGGGAACAAGAATGATGATTTGTTATTAAAATTATTATTACTTGTTAGCTAAAGATTTATAATTTACTATTAGACTTGTCCTGCTGGCGCAGGTATTTACCTGTGCCTTACTCGTGAGAGTAATTGTTGTTGCTTTTCAAGCAAGAAACGGATAAATATTCACGCCAGCAGGGGGAGTCATCGGGAAGTCAAAATCAATACTCTGTAAAGGAATATCAAAATCTTTCCAATGCCGAAATAGAGTTTCTGTACGATACCAACGGAAATATGACAACAGATTTAGACCGTGATATAGTAACAATCCGATATAATTTACTAAATTTGCCGGAGTTAATTCAATTTAAGAACGGCTGCCAGATAAAAAATTTGTACGCTGCCGATGGTAAAAAGCTAAGTTCACGCTACGTAACGCTTGTACCCGGTATATTTAATCCTTTAAACCCGGGTCAGGTAATAGATGGACTGGATGTAAACGAAAATGATTTTGTAACAATAGAAGGAATGGATTACATTAATAATATAGAGTATAAAGTAAGCCGTATTTTCGACTGGGATGTGTCCTTTGAACCCAAGGATAATATATCCATCAAGCGTGTTCACAACGGCGAGGGTTATGCCGAAGGTGTAACCTATGTAACGGAAGGGAACGAACCGGCTTACAGTTACTACCGCCGCGACCACTTGGGCAATAACCGTGAAGTATGGTGTGCTTCCTACATACGGAATAATTCCGTTCGTCCGGAAAAAACGATGCAACGCACCCAATACTATCCGAGCGGACTGCCTTGGGCAGAAAGTACGGGGGCAAGTGTACAGCAGCGGAAGTACAACGGGAAAGAGTTTGTGGGAACACATGGATTGGACGAGTATGACTCACAGGCACGGATGTATTACCCTGCCATTGTACGCACGACCACCATGGATCCGCTGGCTGAGAAATACTACCATATCAGTCCGTATGCGTGGTGTGGGAATAATCCTGTGAATGCGATGGATCCGGATGGGATGGACATCTACATAATGAATCAACAAGGTAAGATGCTTCTTGCGTTAAAAGAAGATAAAATTGATAAAGTTTTTTCAATGGATAATAATGGTAGATTAAATGGAAAAAATATAACGATTAATGATAAAAATTTATTGCCACAATTAGCAAATGGTAATGCAGCAGAAACTACAAATTCGAATGATGCATTTAATTTATTCAAATTTTCAGTTGACAATAGTGTTCCTGAATGGAGTTTAAAAGGATATAAGCAAGAAAAAAACAGCAATGGTTATCTTCTTACAAGAGGTTCTGATGATGGTAATAGTGTTTCGGCTGGGGATGGAAATTATAATCCTAAAAATTTGATTTTTAATTTACACAGTCATCCACCAGGTGATGATAATTTAGGTCCGTCTGGTTGGATACTTAAAAATGGAATAACCTATACAGCCGATAATTCCGATGCTTCTGATTCCAGGTCAATGTTAATCCGCTTAAATATAAATATAAACACAAAACAATACACAATTGTATCAGTAACAACTAGAGCAAATAAAATAATATGCTAAATAGATAAATGAATAAGTGGTGAAAGTTTCGATGATGGTAAACACTCTGAAGAAAATTAAAAATGTTGCACTTGACTTAGTGTTGGATGTGGCATGTTCAAATGGGAATGCACTATAAAATATAATAAAATGGGTATTAGCAACAATCTCACCGAGTAAACGACTTAGCTGGTTATTAGCATTAGCAATGGAGTATAATGGGGAAAATAACTAATAACTTTTGAATGTGTTAATCAAAGATTCGCCACTCAAAATTAACTAAATAGCTAGAAATAAAAAGCCAATTGCCATTTCGAATAAAAACTTTGAGAACATGTGCAAACTCTCCAATTATACTCCAAATCTAAAGGCATTTAGCTAAGCTGTGTTAAGAAATCCTAAATAATTTTAGCACTGGACTCATGACAACACATAAACAATCCCGCAAATATTTAAACCCTAAATTCTCACATTATTGGAAGAACTGATAGTAATTAAAATAACGAAACCTAAAGTATTGCTGACAGTTATTAAAAAGCTAATAAGATCAACATTAAAAATATAATAACTATAAGGTTATACAAACAAATAGTTGATTTTAAGAACAAATAAAAAATTCCCAATCATCGTACATTGCGCAGTAGAAAGCCTCAACAAACTTTGTC
>JBDHYS010000282.1:0-3016 GCA_039811505.1 Paludibacteraceae bacterium
GGAAATATATACACACGCTTGATGAATCCAACAACAGATGTTTTTGAAAAACGAATTGCCGCACTTGAAGGCGGTGCTTCTGCTTTGGCAACTTCTTCTGGACAATCGGCACAATTTATTGCTCTGAATAACATTTTAAGTGTTGGTGATAATTTTGTAGCGACTCCTTATCTTTATGGTGGAACATACAATCAGTTCAAATCTCAATTTAAACGATTAGGAATTGAGGTGCGGTTTACGCCCAATGATGATCCTGCAGAGTTTCAAAAATTAATTGACGACCGAACAAAAGCAATTTACATTGAAACAATTGGAAATCCGGAGTTGAATGTACCCGATTTTGAGGCAATCGCAGCTGTGGCAGATAAAAATAACATTCCGTTGATTGTGGACAATACATTTGGAGCAGGCGGTCATGTTATTCGTCCAATTGAACACGGTGCAAGTGTGGTTGTAGAGAGTGCAACAAAATGGATTGGCGGACACGGAACAACACTTGGAGGTGTTATCATTGATAGTGGAAAATTTAACTGGGGAAATGGGAAATTTCCTGAATTTACCGAGCCTTCAGAAAGTTATCACGGATTGAAATTTTGGGATGTGTTTGGGACTGATGGACCTTTTGGAAACATCGCATTTACGATTCGTGCAAGAGTAGAAGGTTTACGCGATTGGGGAAATGCACCAAGTCCATTTAACTCATTCCTTCTACTTCAAGGACTTGAAACGCTCTCTTTACGTATGGAAAGACATTCGGAAAATTCATTAAAAGTTGCCAAATGGTTGGAAGCCCACGATGCAGTAGAATACGTAAATTATCCCGGACTTGAAAGCAGCAAATACCATACTGTGGCAAAGAAATATTTCAAACGCGGTTTTGGCGGTGTACTTGTATTTAAATTAAAAGGCGATCCCGACAAAGCAAATAAGTTTATTGATAATTTAAAGTTAATCAGCCACGTTGCAAATGTAGGCGATGCAAAAACTTTAATTATTCATCCGGCAGCCACCACCCACGAGCAATTATCGCCTGTGGATCAAATTTCGGCTGGTGTTGCTCCGGGAAATCTTCGTCTTTCTGTGGGAATTGAACATTTTGATGATATTATTGCCGATATTGAACAAGCTATAGCTAAACTTTAATTATTTCTCATTAGTTTATTTGTTGACGATAAAGGGCGTTGTGTTTTTCACAATGCTCTTTATTTTTTTTATGAAAATCAATGTAAATTGACTCTAATTTTGAATTTTAATACCTATTTTTGTATTCTTAATTTCAAACAGGAAAAAGGCGGTAATTTATTGATTATTAGAATAAAAACAACAACAAATGATTGTATATAAATTTGGAGGTGCATCGGTGCAATCTGCCGATGGAATTAGAAATATCTTGAAAATTGTCTCTTCTGTCGATAAAAATCTGTTTCTTGTGATTTCGGCGATAGGAAAAACGACCAATAATCTGGAAGAAGTTTTAACGGCTTTTATGCAGGCTGAAAAAGAAAAAGCACTCGACAAAATTGATGAGATAGAAAAACTGCATTTAAATATTGTAAATGACTTGTTTTCTGACAGTCAAAACGATAGAAGAAATATCATTCAACCCACTTTTGATGAGCTTAGAAAAGTGGTTGCAGAGGGAATTGGGAATGATTATGATAAATGGTACGACCGAATTGTTTCGTTTGGTGAGGTGATTTCTACGCAAATTATTTCTGCATTTCTCAATGAAAATGGCATTTCAAATAAGTGGTTAGATATGAGAGAATTGCTTATTACAGATAGCAATTACCGTGAAGCGAGTGTCAATTTTTTAGAATCGGAAAAGAGACTAAAAAACAGTGTACAATTTGATAA
Organism: Paludibacteraceae bacterium; assembly: GCA_039811505.1. Lineage (GTDB taxonomy): Bacteria > Bacteroidota > Bacteroidia > Bacteroidales > Paludibacteraceae > UPXZ01. Next base: position 1,858 of record JBDHYS010000282.1, read on the forward strand.
ATTTAAAATTTACATCGGACAAGGTTTTATTGGAACTAATAATCAAGGGCATCCAACAACACTCGGTCGTGAAGGTTCTGATTATACAGCTGCGATTGTTGGAAATTTATTGGATGCTGATTCTGTAACCATTTGGAAAGATGTTCCGGGTATATTAAATGCTGACCCTCGTATTTTTTCCGACACAATTCACATCCCTGAACTGACTTATCTTGATGCAGTAGAATTATCGTACAGTGGAGCTCAAATTATCCATCCAAAAACCATAAAACCGCTTCAAAATAAGCAAATTCCTCTTTTTGTAAAACCTTTTAATAATCCTACTGCAAGCGGTTCCGTTATAAAAAACACAATTTCTCATCCAATTGATGTGCCGATTTTAATTGTAAAAAGAAATCAAATTCTTTTTACAGTTCGCCCACTCGATTTTTCATTTATTTTGGAAGAAAGTTTATCGTGGATTTTTACAGTGGTCGAAAAATACCGCCTAAAAGTGTCGTTGATTCAAAGTTCTGCTGTTAGTATCTCTATTTGTGTAGATGCCAATCGTTATTTTCAACGTGCGTTAGATGAATTATCCACAGATTACAGAATCTCTTTCAACGAAGGATTGGAATTATTGACCATTCGAGGAACGACACCGGAAATTATTCAAAAATCAACACAAGGAAGAGAAATTATTGTGCAACAATTGACCCGCCGAATGGCTCGATTTGTAATGAGGGAACAGAAATAAACATTTTAAAGAAAAAAACAAAAGAAGGGATAAATCGAACAACGAAACATCCCTTTTTCTTTAGAAAAACTCATTACCACATCAGTTATTTGTACATTCTATCTTGAATTAATTTAATATCTTCCGAAGTTACATATTCGTCATAATCCATCTGTTTATCGATTATTCCATTGGGTGTAAGTTCAATAATTCTGTTACAAACAGAGTGGATAAATTCGCGGTCGTGTGATGAAAGCAAAACATTTCCTTTAAACTGTATCAAAGTGTTGTTAAATGCCTGAATGGATTCCAAATCGAGGTGATTTGTTGGAGAATCGAGCACCATTACATTGGCGTTGGCAAGCATCATTCGTGCAATCATACATCTCATTTTTTCTCCTCCGGAAAGGACAGATGCTTTTTTGAATATTTCTTCGCCACTGA
>JBDHYS010000283.1:0-3014 GCA_039811505.1 Paludibacteraceae bacterium
ATTAAAACCTGTTTTTCCCCCGCCACAAGTCGATGAGAAACGTAAGCCAAAGAACCGCAACGGACGCAAATAGCGTGGACTTTAAACACATCGTCCGCAATTGCCATTAAAGCCGGCATTGGACCAAAAGGCGTGCATCTAAAATCCATATCCAAACCTGCGATAATAACGCGTATTCCGTTGTTTGCAAGTTCTTTGCAAACATCCACCAAACCATCGTCAAAAAATTGGGCTTCGTCAATTCCTATCACATCAACTTCTGTGGACATCAATAAAATGCTGCCGGAAGATTCTACAGGTGTGGAACGAATCGCATTTTTATCGTGCGATACGACATCTTCTTCTGAATAACGGTTGTCTATTTTCGGTTTAAAGATTTCTACACGTTGTTTTGCAAAATTGGCTCGCTTCAATCTGCGGATCAATTCTTCTGTTTTTCCAGAAAACATTGAGCCGCAAATGACTTCGATACTCCCTTTTTTTACCTGATTTGGATGGTTACGCTCTGAAAAAATCATTTTTTTACTCTGATTGTAATTATTTCACTACTAAAATTTGTATCTTTACCGCTACTTTTTTACAAGGTATTTATACGGTTTGACAAAAATAAAAAAAATAGTTGTATTCAGCTTGTTTTTAATAAAAAAGATATGAACAAAGATGTTTTAGTACTTTTATTGCAAAAGGATATAAAAGAGTTACAAGCTCTTACAGAAGGTTTTGAAAATCTTGAAAAAATTCCAAATCCCATTTTGAAGTTGGCTCAATCAAAAGCTGATAATATTATCGAGGCGTTGGAAAAATTGGAAGTGCTTCAACAATATAATTTGGAAAAGCAAAATTTGCAATCTGATAAAAATGATTTTTCTATCGATTTGGAAGAAGAAACAATACAAATATTGGAAGAAACAGAAGAAGAAGTTGTTTCGGAATCAATTGTAGAAGAAAAGAGAGAAGAAATTGAGATTTTGGAGAATGACTTTCCGGAAGAAAATCAAATAGATGAAACAAACAGTTCGTCAGAAAAAACAGTTTTGTCAAATGTAACATTAAACGATGTATTGTCTGCAAATAATTCAAATGTAATAAACGATTCAGCATCGCAAAAGGTGGAAGACATCCGACAAGCGATAAATGTGGGCGATCGTTTCCGATTTCAACGCGAATTATTTAACGGCAACGGAGAAATGTTGAATAAAACACTCCTTTACATAAATCAATTGGCAACTTTTGCAGAAGCAGAAAGTTTTCTTTTGTCCAAATTCAAATGGAATGTGGAAGATGAACACGTGGTTGATTTTTTGCAAATTGTAAAACGTAGATTTCAATAAAAAATCCTGAAAATGAAGCTATTTGTTGTTCCTACTCCAATAGGAAATTTGGAAGATATGACTTTTCGTGCGGTCAGAATTTTGAAAGAAGTTGATTTAATTCTGGCTGAAGATACACGCACAAGCAATATTTTGTTAAAACATTACGACATTAAAACGGCGATGCAATCGCACCATAAATTCAACGAACACAAAACGGTGCTTCATATTGTGGAAAAAATCAAATCGGGAATATCGGTTGCTTTAATTTCCGATGCCGGCACGCCTGCCATTTCCGATCCGGGATTTATGTTGGTTCGGGCGTGCGTACAAAACGACATTGAAGTGGAATGTTTGCCCGGGGCAACTGCATTTGTTCCGGCTTTGGTTTCTTCAGGTTTGCCAAATGATCGATTTTGTTTTGAAGGATTTTTACCGCAAAAAAAAGGACGGCAGTCAAAATTACAACGCTTGGCTTCCGAAACTCGAACAATGGTTTTTTACGAATCTCCTTATCGTGTTCTGAAAACTTTAACACAATTTTCAACCTTTTTTGGAGAAGAGAGAAAAGCGTCTGTTTCACGCGAAATTTCAAAAAAATTTGAAGAAACGGTACGTGGTACGTTGGCAGAATTGGTGCAACATTTTACGACCAACGCACCGAAAGGAGAATTTGTAATTATTGTTGCTGGAACAGATGAAATAGATTAATTTTGCACCATATTTCTCGTAGTGATTTTGAATTAAAAAAAATGATTTTTAACAATCTAAATGTTTGGTCTGTTATGAAAAAGATAGCTTATTTTATTGCCCTTTTGTTCGTGCTTTCAGCATGTATTGGTAATAATAAATCGGAAGTGGAAAAACTAAAAGCTGAAAACGACTCACTTCACAATGCAAAAATGATGCTTGAAGAGGAGGTAAACGATTATTTTTCGGTGTTGAGCGATGTGCAGCAAAATATCGAAAAAATTAAAACCACTCAAAATGTAATTTCGGTGCAGCCATTGAGTGAAAACACACCGCAAGATGTGCGAAACAAAGTTATGCAAGATATGGCATATTTGAATGAGATGATAAAAAACAATCAGACAGAATTGGATAATCTCCGTTCTCGCCTCAAAAAAAGCACATTCAAACTGAGCGATGTCGAAAAAACATTGGCACAATTGACAAAACAATTGGAAATAGAAGCCACAAAATTTGCCCGTGTACAAGCGGTAATTCTTCAAAAAGATTCATTGATAAGCCGTTTGGACAATAAAGTCGATTCGCTCGGAAAAAACATTGACAACTTAAATCAGCAAAACGAAGAGAAAAAAGATGTTATCAAATCTCAAGATCAGCAACTACATTCAGCATGGTATGCAATCGGTTCTAAAAAGGAGTTGAGAGACAATAAAATCACCACTTCCGAAGGTTTGTTTAGTGCCCAAAAAGTTTTACAATCCGACTTTAATAAAAATTATTTTGTAAAAATCGATGCCCGCGAAACTCGCACCATTCCACTCTATACTTCATCAAAAGTGAAGATATTGACATCGCATCCAAAAACGAGCTACCATTTAGAAGAAGAAAACGATAGTTATATGTTGGTAATAACCAATCCTTCTGATTTTTGGAGTGTGAGCAAATATTTGGTTGTGGAAGTGCAGTAATTTTCCCTTTTTTATTCAACAAATTACACATTATTTTGAAAAAATA
>JBDHYS010000284.1:0-2985 GCA_039811505.1 Paludibacteraceae bacterium
TCTATAATTTTATGACCAATTTCAGTCGGTTCAATTGGATGTTTTGACCGGTCAAAAATTTTCACATCTAATTCATCTTCTAATTTTTGAATCATCATACTCAAAGTAGGTTGCGTAACACCACAAATTTCTGCCGCATTTACAAAGTGTTTTGCTTTGCTCAACGCTACAATATATTCAAGTTGTTGGAAAGTCATTTTATTTACGATTATATAGATTGAATCACAAAATTATATAAATTTTATCTATAGTTTATTGTTTTTCATACATTTTTTTCAAAATTTCATTTTTTTTCAGAATGAACCGTTGTTCTAAGAACTTGTTATAATCATTGAATCACAGCAACGAAATAAATTTACAGCGGTAAAAACAGAGCAATCCATAAAAAAGTATTACTTTTGTATTAAAGATACAGGTCTAATAAAAATGGCAAAACTATCATATATATATCTCAACAACATTAATTCTCCTGCTGATTTGAAGCAAATTGCCTCAGAAGAACTGAACAATGTTTGTGGTGAATTACGCAATTTTATCATTGATGAAGTTGCAAAAAACCCCGGGCATCTCGGTTCCAATTTAGGGTCAATTGAGCTCACTGTTGCTCTACATTATGTTTTTAATACACCTTTTGATCGCATTGTATGGGACGTTGGACATCAAGCATACGCACACAAAATAATTACTGGCAGACGAGATGTTTTTCATACAAACAGAAAATTAGGAGGAATCAGCGGTTTTCCAAAAATTGCCGAAAGTGAATACGATACTTTTGGAGTTGGACACGCTTCCACATCTATTTCGGCGGCTTTAGGAATGGAAATTGCCACAAGAATGAAAGGCGAAGATAGAAAAACAGTTGCTGTAATCGGAGATGGTTCAATGACAGGAGGTCTTGCTTTTGAAGGATTGAACAATGTGTCGATGGTTGAAAACGATTTGCTTATCGTTTTGAATGACAATCAAATGGCGATTGATCCAATTCAAGGAGGATTTACCCAATATCTTGTGGATATTACCACCTCAAAAACTTATAACAAAATTCGTCATAGAATAGCCAATATTTTCAAAAAGAGCAATTTGGTTGATGAAAGCAGAAAAAACAAGATTATTCGGTTCAACAACAGTTTAAAAACAGCTCTCACACAAAAAGAACACAATATTTTTGAAGGTTTAAATATTCGCTATTTTGGTCCAGTTGATGGTCACGATGTGAAAAATTTAATCAGAATACTTTCTGAAATAAAAAATTATAAAGGTCCAAAAGTTCTTCACGTAATCACTCAAAAAGGAAAAGGATACGAGCCTGCAGAAAAATCAGTTACAGTTTGGCATGCACCAGGGAAATTTGACCCCAATACTGGAGAAAGAATTGTATTTAACAATAATGCTACAGAACCTCCGCTATTTCAAGATGTTTTTGGACAAACATTGTTGGAATTAGCAAAAGAAAATGAAAAAATTGTAGCTGTTACTCCTGCAATGCCTTCTGGTTGCTCAATGACCATTATGCAACAGTCGTTTCCAAATCGTGTTTTTGATGTTGGAATTGCCGAAGCCCACGCAGTAACATTTTCAGCTGGATTATCGAAAGAGGGAATGATTCCATTTTGCAATATTTATTCCTCATTTATGCAACGAGCTTACGATAGCGTTATTCACGATGTAGCACTTCAAAACCTTCCTGTTATAATGTGTTTGGACAGAGCGGGAATTGTGGGAAGCGATGGAGCCACGCATCAAGGACAATTCGATTTAGCATATATGCGTTGTATTCCAAATTTGATTATTGCAGCACCACGCAATGAAATGGAGTTACGAAATTTAATGTACACAGCACAATCGGATAATAAAGCACCTTTTGTGATTCGTTATCCGAGAGGAAAAGGATTTAATACAGATTGGCATAATGAATGGAAAAAGCAAGAAATCGGCATAGGAGAATGTTTAAAAGAGGGGGAAAATGGAGCTATTATTTCTATTGGAACAATTGCAAATGCAACAGAAAAAGGGATAAATATTTTTGAAAATGAAACCGGTTTAACAATTGCTCATTACGATGCCCGTTTTTTGAAACCAATGGACGAAAAACTTCTCCATTTCATTGGAAAGAAATACGCTACCATTATCACAGTGGAAGATGGCACAATAGAAGGTGGATTTGGAAGCAGCGTACTCGAGTTTATGTCTGAACATAAATATACACCTGAAATTATCCGTTTAGGAATTCCTGATGAATTTATTGAACACGGAAGTCCCGAAGAACTTTATGCACAGATTGGATTGGACGGAAACGGAATTTATAAGAGTTTGAAAAGTGCATTTGAACATAAAATTAACGCAACGATATCAGATCACAAAAAAATTATTAATTCTACTAATCGATGAAAATAATTATTGCTGGTGCAGGCGAAGTTGGCACACATTTAGCTAAACTTCTTGCTCGTGAGAGTTTTGACACAACTCTGATAGACGAAAATCCCGAAGCATTAAGAGATTTAGATATGAACTACGATCTTTTAACTTACACCGGCTCACCAACTTCTATCGTAAGTTTAAAAGAATGCAACGTTCACAAAGCAGATTTATTTATTGCAGTTACACCTTATGAATCTGTGAATATGACTTCCTGTATGTTAGCCACAAATTTGGGTGCAAAAAAAACATTAGCAAGAATAGAAAATTTTGAATATCTGCAACCGGAAAACAAAGAATTTTTCTTTTCACTTGGAGTTGATTTTTTAATATTTCCGGAAAATCTTGCGGCCGAACAAATCGTTGAATCGCTGAAATATCCTTGGCTGCGTCAAAACCTAAGTTTTTGCAACGACGCCCTGATAATGGTTGCCATAAAAGTAAGAAAAGATGCTTTAATTTTAGACAAAAAATTCAGTACGGGTTATTTTGATCATGGTAAATACCGGGTTGTTGCCATAAAAAGAAAGAACAGAACAATTATTCCAAGTGGAAATGATGAAATTTTGG
>JBDHYS010000285.1:0-2984 GCA_039811505.1 Paludibacteraceae bacterium
CAATGTTTTCGAGTTGAATATATGATTCCATCAAAAGTTGTTTTTTTTTACTGAAATTTTACTTCTCCGTACATTCCAATTTTCAAATAGCCATCGTTTTTTACCCGTATTTTCACTGCAAAAACTTGATTGGAACGTTCTTCTTTGGTTTGAATTGTTTTAGGTGTAAATTCGGCTTTGCTACTAATCCATTCGATAAATCCTTCGTAATTTTTTTGATTATTTTCAGACTGATCAATCATCACATCAACTTTTTGTCCGATTTTGATGCTACTTAATTGAGCGTTTGTAATGTAAATTCGAAGTATTATTTCGTCTAAATTTGCTATTTTGTAAAGTGGTTTTCCGATTCCGGTCATCTCGTTTTTCTTTGCATATTTTGCCAAAATGGTTCCACTTATCGGATTGATAATTTTTGTTTTTTCTATTTGATCTTCCAAAATAGCAATTTGATATGCGATTGGATTGCTCTCTTTTGTGATGCTTTGTGTGTTGTTTTGTAGCTGGTTTTCAGCGGCTTCAAGTTGCTTTTGAAGCAGTGAAACTTGCGTTCGCACATCATCAACTTGCTTTGAAGTGGCTGCATTTCCTTTTGCCAAATTCTCAACTCTTTGTAATTCGCGTTGAGCCGCCACGATTTGCTCTTTTAAAGATGCGGTCTGTTTTTCAATATCCGGTTTTCTGCTCAAAACTGCTCCTCGCTGCGATTGCAATTGCAACAAAGTGAGATAAAGTTGTGTTGTGTCAATTTGCCCAACCATCTCTTTTTCAAGAAAATTTTCTCCTTCTTCAATGTTTAACTCTAAAATCATTCCGTTTGCTTGTGATGAAACGATTGTTTCATCTGCTTCAAAATAACCGTTTGCATCGGCATTGTTTCCATTTTGAGAGCAAGAAATGAACGTGGAAAATAGAATTAGTAAGAAAAAAGCGGGTGCAATTATTCTATTCTTTTTCAAGTGAAATGTTTTCTGTTTATTTGTCATAAATTTTGTTGCTTTTAAGATGTTTTATTGTGGAAAAATCCATTGTAATTCGTATTTTGCGGCAATTAATTCTATTTCGTGCAAAGTTTTTATTTGACGTGCTTTGTTTTCGGCATTGGCTTCTCTAATAAATTCGGAACTTGTGATGGTTCCGTTTTCTAATTGAAATTGGACTGTTTCTTTGATTTTTTTTCGCAGTGAAATCAGTTTTTCGTCTTGCTGAATGGACAATTCAAGTTGTTTTATTTTGCTTTTTTGTTTCGTTTTTGCAATTTCATTGTTCAATGTAAAAATATCTTTTTCAATATCATACATTTTCAATCGTGTGTCGATATTTCTTCTTTCACGAATGATAGTATATAATCGTGAAATATTCCAATTGAATCGCACGCCACCAATATAATAAGTTTCAAATGTGTTTTTAAACATATTCAATGCTGGTTTTCCGTATCCACCTTGAAGAAACAAAGAAATTTCCGGTACGTTTTGGGCGGCAAGTTGTCTGTTTTGTAAATTCAAATTGCTTTTTTGTAAATCAATCAACGTTATTTCTGGTCGATTAATGATTGAGGTGGCAGTTTGAAAAATGGGTTTTTCAAATTCTGTATTTTCGCTCAGAGTTTTTCCAATCAACTTTTCCATCACTTTTACAAGGTTTGAACGACTTATTTTTATAAAATCTATTTGTTGCTGAATTGTGATTAATTCTGCTTCTAAGCTAAGTTGATTTGCTTCCAATAAAACGCCATTTTTTACCGACACGGACACGTTTTCATACGCATTGGAAAGGTCGTTTTTTAAAATATCAATTTGTTTGAGTTGTTCGTCTGCTAACAAAACTCCAAAATAAAGTTGGTTTATTTGATCGCGTAGTTTGTACAATTCTATTTCAATTTGTTGTTTCTGAATTTTAGCTTCGGCGTGTGTTTGCTTTTGTTGCACTCCGAGTGAACCGCCCCCAAAAACAATCTGAGAAGCGTCTAAAAAAACTTTATATTGATCTTTTTCAGGAATAGGAATATCTATTTTTGGAAAATTTTCAGGTGTGTTCAGTTCGATTTTTGTAACGTCTGATTGATAACTTGCTTGTGCTCCCAATCGAAATTGAGGAAAATATTGTCCCATTAATGCCTCGATTGTGGCTTTTGTAGTTTGATCAATTAAATTTAATTGCTTGCTTAACGGAAAGTTTTCTTTTGCTAAATCTTGACACTCGTTCAACGTGATTTTTTGTTGTGAAAAAGCCAAATTGAACGAAAAAATCAATAAAAGAAATAATAAATATAATTTTCGCATAAGTTAATTTCTTATTTGTTTAGTTTTATATAACGCATTACAATATTGATGTTTAATGTTTGATTCTCATCTATTGTAAATGCAAAATCTTTAAAATGTGGTTTTTTAAATCCTTTCGAAATATAATTTGAAAAGCCAAAACCTTCGCACGGAATCCCGACAAAAATATAATTGTTGGCTTTTCCATTTCTATTTTCATCGTCTAAAACTGAAATGGCATACGTTCCGCCTTTTTTTAATTTTGTCCGATAATACAATGTCCCATTTTCAACATTGCTTTTTGAAATCACATCTATTTTTTGGGGCGATTGATTTTCAAATTCGTCGTTGTTCTCAAAATAGGCAATCCGAATATCACCTTTTCCTTTCCGAATGTTGGTAATGGTAATATCCAACGTTTGTCCGGCAATAAAATTTATACTTCCCAAAAATAATAAAATAAAAATCAAGTTTCTCATAACAATTTTTGTGTTCCTAATAAATTTACAGCACAATGTTATGAAGAAATTGAAGAAAAAAAGTCCAGATTTTAAAAGTAGGACAACAAGTTTATGTCCAAGTTTTAATTTTCGGAGTTTTAAGCTGTTTTTTAAGTAGAAAAATGCCTGTTCTTAAATTGAATAGGCGTTTCATTTGTCATATTCTTAAATACAGAATAAAATGTTGATTTACTCGAAAATCCACATTCGTAGCCAATTGCTT
>JBDHYS010000286.1:0-2948 GCA_039811505.1 Paludibacteraceae bacterium
GTCCTTATTTTTCTTTGGATGATGTGATGGATGAAGATTATAATTTATATAAAGATATTCCGCTTTCTCAATTGTTGCTTCGCCCAAATGTAAAAAGTTCGTTGGCAAAAAAACAACTTTCAGCTCCTTATTATTTTGCATCGGTTACAGGTGTGGATAGGGAATTTGGCAGAATTTTGACGGCAGTTAAAGATTTGGGGTTGGAAGAGAACACAGTCGTTGTTTTCACTTCGGATCACGGTGAAACAATGGCAAGTCATTTAGAAGACCCGAAAAATTCACCTTACGCCGAATCGATGAATGTCCCTTTTATGATTCGTTATCCAAACAAATTAACACCACATGTGAACAATGTTTTACTTGGAACGCCTGATATTATGCCCACTTTGTTGTCGCTTATCGGATTAAAGAAAGAAACACCTACAACGGTTCAAGGTGAAGATTTAACGCCGTTTTTGAAGAAAAACAAATGCAATAAAAAAGCTCCAAAAGGTGTTTTGTACATACGAAATGTGGATGGGAAAAAGGATAAGAAAGGTCTTGTTTTGGATTATTTTCCTGTTGCACGCGGTATAAAAACACATAAATACACACTTGCAATTACGATTAACAGAGATAAAAAAATAAAAGAAGTTTTGCTTTTTGATGATAAAAACGATCCGTATCAACTCAATCCGTTGGATGCAAAACAAAATCAAAAATTGTACAAGAAACTCACAAAACAAATGGGCGTATTGTTGAAAAAAGCAAACGACCCTTGGTTTAGGGAAAGAATTTTGTCTGATGTGATAGATTATTAACGTTCAGATGATTGAAAACAAAAAAAACAGACTTTTGAGAATTTCAAAAGTCTGTTTTTTTTGTTTGTGTCAATTTGTTTTTTGACTTAATTTGTGTTCTTTGCTTTTTGTACGATAGCAGAGAATGCTTCCGGATGATTCATCGCTAAATCTGCTAAAACTTTGCGGTTTATTTCGATTCCTGATTTTTTCAGTGCACCCATCAATTTTGAGTAGGACATTCCATCTAAACGTGCTGCTGCATTGATACGTTGAATCCACAAAGCACGGAATGAACGTTTTTTGTTTTTTCTGTCGCGGTATGCATATTGCAAACCTTTTTCCCAAGTGTTTTTGGCTACTGTCCAAACATTTTTGCGTCCACCAACATAACCTCTGGTTAGACTTAGGATTCTTTTTCTTCTTTTACGTGAAGCAACGTGATTTACTGATCTTGGCATAATTGTAATGAATTTTTGATTGTTAGCGCCGTCTTCTTAAAAAACGGACTTTTTGTGCTAAACATTCGATTAAAAAATTAAAAACTTGTTCTTAAAAAATTGTATTTCAAACTAAATTAAACATTCAACATTCTTTTAACATTTTTCTCATCTGATTTGTGAACCAAACCTGTCAATGTTAAATTACGTTTTTGTTTTTTTGTTTTTTTAGTCAAAATATGACTTTTAAAAGCGTGTTTTCTTTTGATTTTTCCTGTTCCGGTAAGAGCAAATCTTTTTTTAGCACCGGAATTAGTCTTCATTTTTGGCATTTTTTCTTCCTTTTATATATAATTAAAAATAATATTTTTTCTTCTATTTTTTTCGTGGAGAAAGCATAATAATCATCCTTTTTCCTTCTAAAAGTGGCAATTGATCCACTTTTGCATATTCTTCTAAATCATTTGCAAAACGGAGTAAAATTTCTTCCCCTTGTTCTTTAAAGAGAATCGAGCGACCCTTGAAAAACACAAAAGCTTTTACCTTATCACCATCTTGTAGAAATTTCATCGCATGTTTTAGCTTGAAATTGTAGTCGTGTTCATCGGTTTGGGGACCAAAACGAATCTCTTTCACTTCTATTTTTGTCGATTTTGCCTTGTTCTCTTTTTCCCGTTTTTTTTGTTGGTACAAGAATTTTTGATAATCAATAATTCTACAAACAGGTGGAGTTGCAGATGCTGATATTTCTACCAGATCCAATTCAAGCCCATCGGCAATACGCATTGCTTCTTGAAATGAGACAATACCTTGTTCTACATTTTCGCCCACTAATCGCACCTCGTTAACTCCTTTTATATTGTTGTTAATGCGGTGTGGCATTTCTTTTGGTTTAAAACCTCGTTGTGGTCGGTTGAATTGTTGTTTTGCTATTGCTTGTTTCCTCCTTTAATGATTTATTTAACAAAAATTTATTTATACTTTTTTGAGCGTGCAAATATATTGCTTTTATTTGAAACAACCAAACTTTTTTGCCCCTTTTTTATCTAATTCTTTATCTTTACAATTTTTGCACTGCATTTTATACCTATCTGTTATTCACTTGTTTACATTTATTCTAAACTGCTTGTTCTATTTTGGCACGGTAGTTGTTTTATAATAGTATAAATTATGCAATTTATTGCATAGAAAAAAGTATTTATGAAGAAAATAATTTTATTGCTTTTCTTTGTAATTATTTCATCATTAGTGAGTTATAATTACGGACAGCAAAAAGTAAAAGCTTCCTACTACGCAAACAAATTTCATGGAAGAAAAACTGCAAGTGGTCAGTTATACCACAAAGACAGCTTAACTTGTGCTCACAAAACCTATCCTTTTGGTACGATTCTTAAAGTTACCAATCCAAAAAACAGCAAAGAAACTTACGTTAAAGTTACTGATAGAGGTCCTTTTATCAAAGGAAGATCAATTGATTTGTCGTATGCTGCTGCAAAAAAGATTGGAATAATCGGTCATGGCGTTGCATCTGTTTTGTACGAAAAAGTTGATCCGTTATTTTATTTCCTAAACTTTGATGGAGAAATTGCCCCAAAAGTTCGTATGGAAATGTTAGAAAAAATGACCAATCAATTAAAAAAACTTGAATTGGTTTCTGATAATACGTATGTAAATGACAGTTCTATTAAATTGAGCAATTTTTTACTACACAAAGAGTTGAGCAAATTAT